>JANRAT010000144.1:0-1949 GCA_030727885.1 Rhodospirillales bacterium
CCGCCGGGCTATGTCGGGTTTGATCAGGGTGGCCTTTTGACCGACGCCGTCGATCAGAATCCGCATGTTGTATTGCTGCTCGATGAAATCGAAAAGGCGCATCCGGATCTGTTCAACATCCTGCTGCAGGTCATGGATCACGGCAAGCTGACCGACAACAACGGCAAGTCCGTCGATTTCAGAAACGTCATTCTGATCATGACGACCAATGCCGGTGCTTCGGACATGGCCAAGCCGGCCATCGGCTTTGAACGTGAAGGCCGTGCCGGCGAAGACAAGGAAGCCATCGAGAAAATGTTCACGCCGGAATTCCGCAACCGTCTCGACTCGGTCATCGGCTTCGCGCCGCTCGGACCGGAAGTGGTCGCCAAGGTTGTCGACAAGTTCATCATGGAACTTGAAGCCCAGCTTGATGATCGTAACGTAATGATCGAGTTGACCGACGCGGCCCGTTCATGGCTGGCCGAGAAAGGCTACGACAAAGCATTTGGTGCGCGTCCGCTGTCTCGCGTCATTCAGGAACACATCAAGAAGGCTTTGGCCGAAGAACTGTTGTTCGGCAAGCTGACGAAGGGTGGACTGGTTGTCGTCGATGTCGAGGACGGCCTGCCGGTGTTCACCTATCCGAAGTCGGGTAATGATAAGTCTAAGGGCGGCGGAAAAAAGAAACCGGTGCTCGTTCAGTAATCCGTTCTTCTTGCAGATCCGAATAAATCATCCCCGCGCAAGCGGGGATGATTGTTTGTGGGCAGCTAATGTCCGGCTATACGATCAGATCAAGCTTCGGCTGTGTATGGTGGAGCCGGGAAGTATTCGATGCCTTTCTGCACGAAGCGGGCAAAGGCCGGTCCATAGATTTCGCCGATCAGCCACAACGCCATGTCGATGCCTGCCGATACACCCGCCGACGTAACAACGTTGCCGTCACGCACGTAACGGACATCTTCCAGAACCTCGACGCCGCCAGCCTCACGCAACAACGGGATTGATCGCCAGTGTGTGGTTGCACGCTTGCCGGACAGGTATCCGGCGCGGTGCAGCAGCAGGGCACCTGTGCAGACACTTGTCACCCACGTGCAGCCGGGGGCGACTTTTTCAATCCAGTCTATTTCCGGTCCGCCGTTCTTGAAAATCGCGCGCGTCCCCTGACCGCCGGGAACCAGAATGACGTCGAGTTTCGGGTGATCATCAAGCGTATAATCAGTGACGATCTTCAGCCCTTTGGCACAGGTGATCTGGTTACTGCCCGAACCGATGGTGCAAACCGTCATGTCGGATTGTTCCTGTTTGGCGGCCCAGCTGAGAACTTCCCAGGGACCGATCGCGTCCAGTTCTTCCAGATCGTTGAAGGCAAGAATGCCGAAGTTCATGGTCATCAGAGTTTCCTTTTTTATGTGTTTGGTGAAGTTGTAAAACGGCGCCGGTAGTCATCGGGACTAATTCCCAGGCCCCGTTGGAAGGAGCGGCGCATCCGCTCGATGTCGCCGAAACCGCATTCGGCAGCGATAACCTTGATCTGTTTCGGACTTTCCTCAATCAGGCGGCGCGCGGCATCCAGACGTGACTGCTCAAGAAATCTGGCCGGTGTCATGCCGGTCGAACGCTTGAACTGGCGATAGAATGTACGCGGGCTCATGAGGGTTTTTTCTGCCAGAGACTCGACGTCGATGTCACGGTCAAGATTGTCCAGAAGCCACATCTGTAGTTTCCGAATACTGCCCGCAGGCGCCATCTGCACCGCAAGGTGTGTGCTGAACTGTGCCTGCGATCCCGGACGCTTGAAGAACATCACCATGTCCCTGGCGACGGTAAGCGCGATATCGCGGCCAAGATCCGCTTCGACCAAAGCCAGTGCCAGATCCATACCCGCCGTCACACCCGCCGATGTAAAAACGTGACCATCCTTGATATAGATCGGATCCGCTTCAACAGTTACGGCAGGGTATTGT
>JANRAT010000144.1:1959-6207 GCA_030727885.1 Rhodospirillales bacterium
ATAGGCCCAGTGCGTGACCGCGCGCCGACCGTCAAGGATACCGGCTTCGGCCAGAATGAAGGCACCGGTGCAGACAGACACAATACGCTCTGTGCGCTTAGCCATGGCCGCAATTGCCTGCATGGCCTTTTTGTCTGCACACATTACCTTCGTGCCTTTGCCGCCGGCACAGATCAGGGTATCGAACGGAGGCAGCCGTGATGACAGGGCATGATCGGCAAATAACGATACGCCGCACGACGTGGCAATGCGGCCGGCTGTTGGTGCGAGCAGGCGTACATCATAAAACGGGAATTTCTGGCCAGACGACTTGAGGGTTTCGTTGGCCGCGCCGAAAACACCGGCAGGGCCGGTTGCATCTATGATCTGACAACGATCAAATACCACGATGCCGATGCGCTTTTGTGTCGGGACGTTTTCCATGGGGACATCTTCGCGACAAACGGTTATTGGCACAATGACAATAAGTCCTCATTTTATGCCAGAACAAGAGGGCTCTTGATAGGCGATACTTTTTGTCGAAACTGTGCAGTTCAACGTATAGGGACCAACGATGTCTTCAGGATTCCTCGACAGCATTCGGGTACTTGATCTGAGCCAGTTCTTGCCCGGACCATTTGCGACGCAAATACTGGCGGACATGGGCGCCGATGTGGTCAAGGTTGAACCCCCGCAGGGCGATCCGATGCGCGGGCTTGATCCGGTGACAAATAATCGGGGGGCGGGGCCGTATCACGCCCTGGTCAATGCCGGCAAACGGGTCATCGCCCTCGATCTTAAAAGCGACAGCGGCAAGGCAGATTTTGAGCGTCTGATCACCGTCGCTGATGTGCTGATGGAAAGCTATCGGCCCGGCGTTTTGGACAGACTTGGTTTTGGGCATGCGCATTTGCGGAAGCTCAATCCCGGCCTGGTACACTGTGCGTTGTCCGGTTATGGGCAGAACGGACCGATGCGCCTGACCGGCGGGCACGATATAAACTATGTAGCCGCCGCCGGGCAGCTAGGCCTTACAGGCACCGCCGATAAGCCGCACATGGCGTATCCGATGGTTGCCGATTATGCCGGGGCCATGCAATCGGTGACAGCCATTCTGGGTGCACTGGTCGGGCGCGGCAAAACCGGACGTGGAGCCTATCTGGATGTGGCCATGGCCGACAGTGTGCTGGCCTGGCAAAGCCAGTCGTTGACGGCGCTGGCGATGGGCAACCGGCCTGGGCGTGATCAGAATCTGCTGACAGGTGGGGCTGCGTTTTACGGCGTCTATGAAACAAGGGATGGCGGCTTTATTTCACTGGGTGCCATCGAGACTGTCTTCTGGAAGAATTTCTGCGATGCCGTATCGCGCCCTGACCTGATCGCCAGACAGACCGAGCCGTTGCCGCAAACTGACCTGATCGCCGAGGTAGGGGCCATCTTCAAAAGTCGCAGCCGGGCTGAATGGGACGCATGTCTGGGGGGTGTCGATTGCTGTTATCATCCGGTGCTGACCATCGACGAGGTCGCGACCCACCCGCAAAATGACGCCCGCGCGATGATCCGACCACAGGCGGGGCTGGAGACAAGTGGTGCTGTCTCCGTACTACAGGCATTCTGGACTGACGGACAGGCGCCGTCTCCGCGGTCTGCCATGCGCGACGTGAAGACTTCGGACGTTATAGAGGACTGGTGTTCGGGGTAAGAATTAATTGGCCGGGCATGCCATCTCGCCCAAAAGGGCAACCTGGGCATATCCCTCGGACTTAAGGGGCAAGTTCGATTTACCCGTAAGCAGCATGTAATCGCGGTTACGTCTGCCGCCGTTTGCGGATACCCGTTCTATAGCCACGGCGCGGCACTGTGCGCAGCTGTTGATCAACGTCACGCCAGCGGGGGCGCGTTCAAGAGTGACGCACGTGGGTTCGGCTTTTACCTGTTCAAGGGATTTCGGCAGATCAGGCTGCGAACCGTTTTCGCCGGGGCAGGGGCGTTCCGACTTGATACGCGTGCTGCCCGGTCCCTTGAAGGGAACGGGGAAATCGGAACGGGCCTGAACGTTGTATTCACGATTGACCGGCACCTCGTTACCGGGGCGCGAGCGGAAAATTGACGTCACCATGCAGACGTTGCACCGGTTTACCATCACTTCGTAATTGCCCTGCCGCAGAATGTGCACGCACTGGGCGGTGGCCTGGGCTTTTTCTGCCGGCAGAACCGCAAAGACGAGAATCAGTAAAGCCGCAGCAAATAAACGGATCATGGTAAACGCTCCTTCCCAGACCCCTTGAAATCTAAGGCACAAAGGTTAACAGAGGGTTGAAGCAGCCATTTTTGGGAGATTGGCAACGCTAAGAAATCAGGTCTCTTCAGCTTGCCGGTAGGGGGAGAATTCTCGGACAATTTCGGTCATTTCGCGTTCCACTTGACGGCGTTCGCGGGTAAGGAAATCCTCGACGGCGTTCTCGAACCCGGGATCGCGCAGGTAATGCAGGCTGTAAATCGGCGACGGCAGATAACCGCGCTGCACCTTGTGCGGCCCCTGTGCGCCGGCCTCGACCCGCTGCAGACCGTGTTCAATGGCATAGTCGATAGCCTGATAGTAACAGCATTCGAAATGCAGGAACTTGTGTGACTGCAACGATCCCCAGTTTCGGCCATACAGGCAGTTGCTGCCCTTGAGGTTAAGCGCGCCGGCAACCGGCTGCTCGCCGTCAAAGGCCATGATCATGACGACGCGGTCAGCCATGCGTTCGCCCAGCAGCGAGAAAAATTCCCGATGCAGGTAACTTTGTCCCCATTTTTTATCGGTGGTCGAGAGGTAAAACTCGAAGAATGCGTCCCAGTGCCGCTCCTTGAGGTCGCTGCCGCTCAGCGTGCGGATATCCAGGCCAAGCTCGGCCACCTTCTGGCGTTCCTTGCGGATCGATTTCCGTTTACGGGATGCCAGCGCACTCAGGAAATCGTCAAAGTCTTTATAGCCCTGATTGTGCCAGTGGAACTGCTGACCAAGGCGCTGCATAAAGCCCGCATCCTTGCCGGTTTCCCACAAATTCTCTTCACAGAATGTAATATGGACGGAAGATACCTTGAGCTGGTCGGCAACCCGGATCAGGCCGGACAGCAGGATTTTCTGCAACTCCAGACGTTGTGCCGGATTAGCCGAGGCATTGACCATCAGGCGCGGACCCGGCACCGGCGTGAACGGCACGGCGCATTGCATTTTCGGATAATAATGTCCGCCGGCGCGCTCATACGCGTCGGCCCATCCCCAGTCGAAAATATATTCACCATAGGAATGGGTTTTCAGATACAGAGGCGCGCAGGCTTCAATGCGGCCATCCGGAGCTTCGACGATCAGGTGGCGGGGAATCCAGCCGCTTTCTTCGCTGGCCGAGACGGAATCTTCCAAGGCTGAAAGAAACGCATGGCAGACAAACGGATTGTCAGTGCCGGCGCAGGCATCCCACGCATCGGCCGATATGTCCGACATGCTGGAAAGGGTTTTGAGTATTCGTTGATCGTTACCGTCTGGCATTTGTCAGTATCATACGCCTAAACGGTCGTGAGTGCACTCACACCAGTTCGAAAATACCCTCGATTTCGACGGCGACGTTGCGGGGCAGGTCGGCGGCTGAAACAGCGGCGCGGGCATGCCTGCCATTCTCGCCGAACACTTCGACCATCAGATCAGAAGCGCCGTTGATGATTTCCGGCTGGCTGCTGAAGCCCGGTACCGCATTGACGAAGCCGCCCAGCTTGACGACGCGTTTGATCTTGTCGAGATCGCCACCAGCCGCAGCCTTGGCCTGGGATATCAGGTTCAGGCCGCAAAGTCTGGCTGCCTGATAGCCTTCTTCAATACTGAAAGTATCGCCGATCTTGCCGATGTATTCGATCTTGCCGTTGAGCAGGGTGATCTGACCCGAGATAAAGATCAGTTTGCCGCTGACGACATATGGAATGTAATTGGCAGCAGGGGCCGTAGCACCTGGCAATTCAATGCCGAGTTCCTTTAAACGGGCTTCGATTTTACCTGCCATGATCGGTATCCTTTGCGTTGAATTTAATGGAATTGTGTGCCGGTTTTTGCGGATTACAGTTTGAAATTGTCGCCTTCTTTGGGGGCAATGCAGTTCACCTTGCTGCCGAGGTCCTTGAGTTTGCGGGTGGCCATGGCGAGCTTCTTATCAATTGCATCGTCATCCTGATCAGGATCGTGATGAAACAGATACAGGTTTTTGACATGACTCTGTCAGCAATCTCGCATAC
>JANRAT010000145.1:0-828 GCA_030727885.1 Rhodospirillales bacterium
AAGTAACAGCACCGGGCGTTTCTTTAGTTGTTACGGTTTAAAACAAGGAACCCGTCATACCCGGCATGATTGCCAGTCTCGTCGGGCAGACCGGCCTGGATGGGATTGAGTATATTTTCGTTGATGACGGGTCTACGGATAGTTCGCTTGAAATCCTGCGCCGCGAGACGGTCGCGTTGCGAAACGTCCGGATTATTACCCAGTCGAATGCCGGACCATCGATCGCTACCAAGGTCGGGGTCAAGGCTGCCGGAAATCCCTATGTAAAATTGCTCGATGCTGATGACCTGCTGGTCTGCAATGCAACCGAATGGTTGCTGGCCTGCGCCCTGGAATATGATGCGGATATCGTCATCGGCAAACTTGGCACCTACCGTGTCGGGGAAGAGACGGCGGCATCTCAGACACTGGTCGATGGGGCAAGGCATCTCATTCATGATCCGCTGATGAAGGTCATTATGAGCGGAACGGCGAATACCAGCGGAACCCTGTTTCGCCGGGAAGCCTTTTTGGCTGCCGGCGGATGTGACGAGTCGGTCTTTATACAGGATTTTTCATTCTTCCTGCGCATGGCTGCATCCGGTGCACGACTGGTTGTGGCCGACGTCACAACGGGTCTGATCCCTGAAATTGCCGAAAAGCGCGTGTCTTCTATGACCGGGCAGGCCCTGCATGACATGAACAGAGCAATTTGGAATCTGGTGCGCACGGATCGTCTGGGCACGAGCCGTTACAAGATCGCCGCCATGCGTCGGGCTGCCGGACGTACCTGGAAATGGTCCCGGCGTCATCGACAAGGGCACCAGCGATTTTGGTACCGCCAATATC
>JANRAT010000145.1:838-6194 GCA_030727885.1 Rhodospirillales bacterium
ATCTTGTGAGTCGGCTACCCCTTCCTGTGCTCGCCGGTTGGGTGCTTGAGCGGTCCTGCAAGCCCTATCGGCTTAATCCCAATTTGCGTTTCATGGATTGATGCACGTATCGTTGTCTCAGCGTCCGGCAGGGTCGGTTATGCCGGTAAAGGCGAAGCGTTATGTTTTCGAGGAATGCACCGATGTTTTTGGCCAGATTTAAGGGGCTTCGCGTACCGGTAGTGCATCGGCTGGCGCGTCAGACCCGGCAACGGATGGCGCTGACGATCGATGACGGCCCGACGGATGATTGCACGCCGGCACTTTTGGCTGTTTTGGCCAAGCACCGGATCAGGGCGAGCTTTTTTGTCGTTGGCGAACGCGCGTCCCGCCATCCTGACGGGTTAAAAGCAATAATTGACGGTGGCCATGAGCTGCTATCGCATGGGTTTAGCCATGTCCGCTTTGACCGGCTGACGACGCAGCAGATCGCTGATGAAATGGATGCGACAGAAGACATGCTGGCAGCTTTTCGCCCGACGCCATCGCCTTATCCGATGCGCTTGCCGTTTGGTGAAGGGTGGCGTGATCGTGCCGTGCATCAGGCATTGTACGAGTGGCGGGCGGATTGCCGTATCGTGCATTGGACTCTCAGCGTTGCCGACTGGGAAATTGCGACACGATGCTCCGATATTCAGGACATTGAACGCGAATGCGATCAAACCGTTGCACGCGTAATGTCGACACCCAGATTGCCGGGGCAGATCATGCTGCTGCACGATACGCCGATCGATCAGACGCATGCGCTGGCCCCGGAAGTTGCCCCGATCTTGATTGATAAACTTGCCCATGCCTGCGCCGAAAAAGGGGTGCTGGTCGGTCCTCTGGGGACGGTGATCTGATGGCCGGGTATTTGTTCGCATGAAAAAGCCGGACTGGATGAAGAAAAAGGCCTTGATGGCCTGGCTTGTACGCCGCTGGGGTTGGGACCGCACGCATTGGGAGCGGGTCGTGGAATATCGGAAATGCTTTGCGTTTTTGCATGCGCAATCGCCAGAGACACTGAATGCCCTGGAAATTTCCGGCGAGGGCGTCTGGAACAAAGCGGTTCGTTTTAAAACCTACCGCAGCATCGGTTATCCTGAATACGATTTGTGCGCAGCAGCCTATCCGGCACAATTTGATGTCGTGATCGCTGATCACGTTCTGCCACACGTCGATTGCCCGTCTCGTGCTGTGGAAAATCTTTACGCCATGCTGCGAGATGGCGGCCATCTGATCGTCACGTCATCGTTTCTGGTTCGTGTTGAAGGCTCCCCTGTCGATTGTTCACGATGGACCGAACGAGGCTTGAAGAATCTTCTCGTCGCTGGCGGTTTTGACCCCGAATCCGTGCATACGGACTCATGGGGTAACCGGTCATGCGTTAAGGCGAATTTCCGACGATGGGTGCCGTATGGGTTCGGCTTGTTTCGATCTCTGAAGAACGAACCCAAGTTCCCCGTATCGGTTTGGGCAATAGCTCGCCGCCAAAAGGATGCATGAGCAGGCCGGTGTCATCTGTTCGCCAAACTGTTTTGAAATGGGTCCAGGGCTCGTCTTATTTTTGTTCTTATCCCTTGCTCGTCGTGTCGAGTCTTATAGTGTGATGCGTATCAAAGCGTGTAAGGCGTTGATACGGTATTAATCGGATGAGTGAGACTTTTTACAATCGAGTCAGGGGCTTGGATGGGCGACGTTAAAGCAGATAACGCGACACCGGTAAAACTTGTCAATCCGGATGGAACAACCAACTGGAGAGTGGTTTTCGACGATCCGGCACAAGGGATCGTTGCCGCCGTCGGCGCAACACAATCTGTCGAGCAACTGCGTTCGGTCATGACGAACATTGCTCTGCTGTTGTTCAAGCGCAAGCGCGATGATGAACCACGGGCTGAATTTCTGAACATGATTAATAATGTCATTGATTCAAAACCCGATGACAGCATTGAGGCGATCAGCGCCCGGATCATCAGCATTCTTGATGCCGAAAAGAATCTGCGGATCGAGAAAGCGGCATTGCATGCAAAGAACAAGGCTGCCGGCCAGAGCATCGAACGGCGTCGCAATAAGGCAAAACCAGGCCTTATGAACAACCCGGTATATCTAACCATGGCCATTGGTGGGTTTCTGATTGTCGCACTGCTGGCCCTTCTGGGGTTTTATCACTACATGGCTAAAGCGCCGGCTGAACAGGCCGCGGATGAACAGCCTCCGGCGCAACAAGAACAATCGCCTGCTACGGCCGAAAAGCCGGCCGCTGAGATCGCGCCGGAGATAAAGGCGCCGCCAAAAAAAGAGATTGTCAAACTGGCGCTCAAGCCGGTGTTGATCAATATCAATAAAGGCGGATCACAAAAGCGGCTGTCTCTCGTGCCGCTTCTCGATATTGACGAGAATCAAAAAATTACACCGGTCTGTGATTACCTGCCGCGCATTATGGAAGGCATTCTGTTTCGCCTTAACGCCATGACGGAACAGGGTAGGGATATCAACCCGATGGCGCTCAGGGACGTCTCGGCAAATGTTGTCAAAGATATCAATGCCCGCGCCGGTTCCCAGAAGATCGGCCCAATGATTCTGGTCGACAGCCGAAAACTGCCCTCCAAGATCGTATTATCGGCGACCAAGGGCTGCGAGCGTGTTATTCTTGAAAAACTACCCTGACCCGAAACAACTTTTAAAGGCAGTCCAACGTGTACCAGGAAATACTCTCAGAACTCAGTCAGCCCGGCGTGCTTCGTGTCGGTGTCAATCTCGGCAACATTTTGCTGGTAACCGGCAAGAGCGCCAACGGTGACCCCGAAGGGGTATCCCCTGATATGGGCGCTGCCATTGCCGACATGCTCGGTGTCGAAGTGAAATACGTAACCCGCCAGACGCCCGGCGAAGTGGCTGACGCATTAGCCGAGAACGCCTGGGATATTGCCTTGATCGCGTTTGAACCGGAACGGGCGAAAACAATCCATTTCTGTGCGTCCTATGTGGAAATCGAAGCAACCTATCTGGTGCCGGCGGGATCCAAGTTGCAGACAATTGATGATGTCGACCAACCAGGTGTCCGCATCGCGGTATCCGAACGGGCAGCCTATGACCTTTATCTGTCGCGGACGCTGAAGCACGCAACCCTGCACCGCGGCAAGGGATTGCCGGGCGCATTCGAGCTTTTTAAAACCGAGAAGCTGGATGCTTTGGCAGGACTGGTCCCGGCCCTCAAGGAAAACGCCGCCGCCATGCCGGGCTCACGGTTGATCCCGGGGCGCTACACGTCGGTGCGTCAGGCGATTGGCACAAAGCCGGAAAACAAGGCGCTGGCGGCTTTCCTTGATGGATTTGTCGCCGAAGCCAAGTCAGACGGTTTTGTTGCAGAGCTGCTGGAAAAGCACGGTGTGACCGGCAAATTGCAGGTCGCTTCCGACGTCTGAAGAAAAAGGGCGGCATCATGAATGCCGCCCGTATTTCTGCTGCGATCAGTCTATCCGAAGACGACCCGGCTTTTCGATGGTAACGACATCGCGCTGTTCAGCGGAAACGGATTCCGCTTCGTCGCCTTTGCCCAGCGAGACAATGCATGCCTCACATACGCCGGTACGAACTTCACCCGGTTTAAGGGTGATCAGGGTGTCGTTGGTTTCGGTTCCGTTGGCGCTTTTCCAAACACTCAACAGAACTTCCTGTGGTTTTTCATCTTCGTTACGAACATCGACGGCATAGGCTGCGGTCGAGACGAGCAGAACTGCCCCTGCCAAGGTAAGACTCAGCTGACGCGAAAACATCTTCAATTTCTCCGATAAGCACCGGCGCAATGCTGGAACGCGATATCCTTCGGGCAAATCCCGGGTTTCTGCAATGAGTATTTATCAGCTTTTGGTAATATTTCCGTGAAGCGATTATTCAGTGAGAAATGTCTTCGCTCGGGCGTCGGCACCCGACGGCAGGGCGGATGCCGGGTCGTCCAGCCAGTGTGCGATATCTAACCAGATCGTTTCGGCTTCCAGATCGCGAAGCAGCATGTGATAGCCGCCCGGGTAAACTGCAAACATCCTCTTTTCCTGGGGCTCCGGCGGCAAGCGGTCGAGCATCATTCGGGTCGGCCCGGCGCGGACGATTTCATCGCGCTCCCCGTACAGGATCAGAGACCGGGCATTGAAGCCTTTGGCGTCAGACAGGGCTTCGCTCATCAGGTCGACAAGCCCGCTGATGGCATCGACACGGGTTCCCTTGATGACCAGAGGATCGCGGCCAAGGGCGATCAGCATCTTGATGTTGTCGCTGGGTTTTATATTCAAGCCTTGGCCCGACAGGGGCACCGCCGGGATGGTATGGGCAGCCAGCCACAGCGCCGAATTCTGATACCACGGCATTGATTCGCGGCCCCAGACCGCCGGAGCCGACAGGATCGCGCCTTTGATCCAGGGGGTGTCGTTTCCCGCCAGCAATGTCATGACAACGGCACCGCCCATGCTTTCACCGAGCACATACAGCGGCACGCCCGGGTATATCTCGCTGATGGCACGGGTAAAATCGCGCGCATCCATGCGGTAACGATCAGTTGCAAACCAGCGGCCATGGAACAGACTGCCGCCGAAACCCCGCTGGTCATAGGCGTAGCTGGCAATGCCCCGGGACTTCAGGTACACAGCCGGTGTCTCGAAAAATGCCGAATAGTCATTAAAGCCGTGCAGCGCGACGATCACGGCTCGGGGTGGTGCGCCTTCAGGCAGCCATTGCCGATATGGCAGCGTCAGTCCGTCTCGGGTGGCAAAGTGCGATGCATGTAGCTGCGGCTGCCAGCGCGGCGGACCCGCATCGATGAATTGCGGGGAACAGGCGCTCAAATAAAAAAGGAAAAGAACAATCAGGAGGCCGGCGAAATTAAACCTATGCCGCCGCATCGTTGTCGCCGTGTGTCAGACGGATAAAGATGTCTTCAAGGTCGGAATCCCTGGTCGAAAAGTCCTGCACCGTCAGGCCACACGCTTCGATGTCAGACAGCACCTTTCTGGCCGGCGTCTTCGACGGTGCGAAACTGAGTGTCAGGCAATCGGGCTCATTGAGTTTGGGATTGTAGGCCGACAAGGCGTCCGGGATTTTGCCGACGGGCTTGCTCAGGCTGACCGTCAGTTGCTTGGCATCAAGCCGCTGCAGCATCGTTTCCGTGGCTTCGCAGGCGATGATGCGGCCATGGTTGATGATCGCGATCTGGTCGCACATTGCCTGGGCTTCTTCAAGATAATGGGTCGTCAGCAGCACCGTAATGCCTTGTTCGTTCATCTCGCGGACGTGGGTCCACAATTGCCGCCTGAGATCGACATCGACGCCGGCGGACGGCTCGTCC
>JANRAT010000146.1 GCA_030727885.1 Rhodospirillales bacterium
GATGCCAGGTTGCCAGCGGCACCACATCTGCAGGCGGCCATACGGGCGAAGCAACAAAGCTAATAGACGGGAACCAAGCATTAAAGTATGCCCAGAAGAATGCAAAGAAGAACATAACCTCTGAAGTGATGAACAGCAGCATACCCATGCGAAGACCATGGCGAACCTCTTCGGTGTGATCATGTCCATTGCGGCCTTCGGAGATGACATCGCGCCACCAAAGAGCAGCAACAATCACCAGACCGGCAAAACCAATCTCGACATAGAGCAGAGCCCCACCATGCATATACAAAATCGCCGCGATTGCCGTAGCGAACGCAATCAAGCTCGTCACAAACGGCCATGGGCTCGGATTGACGATATGATAGGGATGACTTTTTGCACCACTCATCGGTATTTTCCCCCTCGGGTTTTAATTACTCAAGACTAGACGGCAACAACGCCGTCCTCGTCAGCCCTTGTTCCCGGGTGTTGCCGATGGCCGCACCGCAGATACCTTCTGTTCATCCTTAACAGGATAGAAGGTGTACGATAGCGTGATCGTCTTCACGTCTCGGGTATTCTTGTCTTCGTATATTGCCGGATCAACATAAAATGAAACAGGCATCTGTACCGTTTCGCCCGGACGCAAAGCCTGCTCAGTAAAACAGAAGCAATCAATCTTCACAAAATACTGACCGATTTTCAGAGGTGTCACATTGAAGACCGCTGATCCGGTAATTGTTTTATCGGATAGATTAGTGGCCTCATAGAAAGCCAACCGCTCTTCACCCAGTTTCAGGGTGATTTCCTTTTGCAATGGCTTGAATTTCCAAGCCAGTTCAGTATTCACATTGGCATCAAAACGAACCTTGAAATCAATGTCCGTAGCCTTTTCCGGCGCCTGGGAGCGAATGCTAGGCGTTCCGGCCAACCCCGTCGTCTGGCAGAAAATCCGGTACAGGGGAACCGATGCGAACGCCAGACCAATCATGCCAGCCACGACGGAGAATAACACCACCGCCGTTTTGGCATTTTTTTGTCTGACATTCGCCATCGTTCGTAGTCCCTGAGCCTGATTATTCAGCCGGAGCTTTGCCGGACATGTCCGGCTGATCTTCAAAGGTGTGGAACGGCGCCGGACTTGGCACTTGCCATTCCAGTGTCGTTGCCCCCACGCCCCATGGATTCTGTTCTGCCTTGGCACCAGATGCATAAGTACGGATCAGGATCACGAAGAACAGAAGCGTTCCAACGGCCGTTATCAGGGCACCAATCGAACTGACATAATTCCAGCCGGCAAATGCATCCGGATAATCAGGAATACGACGCGGCATACCGGCAAGACCGGCAAAGTGCTGCGGGAAGAACAGGACATTGACGCCTATGAAGAATATCCAGAACTGAATTTTACCCCAGATTTCGGAATACTGTTTACCCGACATCTTGCCAATCCAGTAATACCACCCGGCAAACATCGCGAAGATTGCTGCGATCGCCATAACGTAGTGGAAATGCGCCACCACAAAATAGGTATCATGGAACACCAGATCCGCCGAAGAGTTGGCCAGCGTAACACCGGTAACCCCACCAACAACGAACAGGAAGATGAAGCCGAAGGCATACAGCATCGGGGTCTTGAATTCGATTGAACCGCCCCACATCGTTGCCAGCCAGGAGAAAATCTTGACCCCTGTCGGCACGGCGATGACCATCGTTGCCGCGGTGAAATAAGCCCGCGTATCAACATCAAGGCCAACCGCATACATGTGGTGCGCCCAGACGACGAAGCCAACGACACCGATTGCTGCCATCGCATAGGCCATCCCCAGATAACCGAACACCGGCTTTTTGGAGAAGGTCGAGACGATCTGAGAAATGATCCCGAACGCCGGCAGAATGATGATGTAAACTTCCGGGTGGCCAAAGAACCAGAACAGGTGCTGCCACAGGATCGGATCACCGCCACCGGCCGGATCAAAGAAGTGCGTACCAAAATTGCGGTCTGTCAGCAGCATGGTCAGGCCACCAGCCAGCACCGGCAAAGCCAGCACAAGCAGGAAAGCGGTGACCAGGATCGACCAGACGAACAACGGCATTTTATGCAGCGTCATGCCCGGTGCGCGCATATTGAAGATGGTGACGATGAAGTTGATCGCCCCCAGGATCGACGACGCACCGGCAAGGTGAAGCGACAGAATACCGAAATCGACAGCCGGACTTGGGTGATAGATACTATTGGAAAGAGGTGGATAAACAGTCCACCCGGTACCAACACCACCCTCGACAAATGCTGAAATCAACAGCATGAGCAAGGCCACAACCAACAGCCACAGGCTAATGTTGTTCATGCGCGGGAAAGCCATATCCGGCGCACCGATCATCATCGGAACGAACCAGTTGCCAAATCCGCCGATCGTACCGGGCATCACAACGAAGAAGATCATGAGGAAGCCGTGTGCCGTCAGCAGCACATTGTAGAACTGTTTGTCCTGAATAAACTGGATGCCCGGCTCGGCAAGCTCCAGGCGAATATACCAAGACATGCCGCCACCAATGATCGCCGCAAACATAGCGACAAACATATAGACCGTCCCGATATCCTTGTGGTTGGTAGAGCAGAACCAACGTGAGAAGAAACTCGGATAATGGTCGTGATGTTCGTCGTGATGGGCGCCTGCTGCATTAGCCATTTTACGTCCCTTTCCTCAAATTTCTGGTTGGATGATCAACGGGTGACTTTGGCTGATGCCAGACGAACGATAACGTTCGCTTTCGGATCATCCGACGCAAATTTCGCCTGGGCCTGTTTGACCCATTTTGCAAAATCTTCTTTTGAAACCGCTTCGATTGCGATCGGCATAAACCCGTGGTTCACGCCGCACAGTTCCGAGCACATACCGTAAATCGTTTTGCCGACATACTTTTCGTGAATCCGCGTCCAGGTTTCATTGATACGACCCGGAACGGTATCAAGCTTCACTGACAATGACGGGATTGCCCAGTTATGAATGACGTCGGCAGATGTCATCAACAGGCGAATGTTGGTTTCAACCGGAAGATAAACCTTGTTGTCTACCGTCAGCATTCTTGGCTGACCGGGCTTCAGTTCATCATCGGGAACAAAAATACTGTCGAAGGTGAGATTATTCTGATCCGGGTATGCATAATTCCAGTACCACTGATTGCCGGTGATTTTAAGGGTCATTTCGGCATCAGGTGTCCGGTCAGCAAAATACAGGTGTTTCAGTGACGGAATCGTAATGCCGACCAGAATGAAAATCGGCAGGATCGTCCAAGCGACTTCAAGGCCGACATGGTGGGTCGTTTTCGAAGGCACCGGATTGTTTTTGGCACTGTAGCGATAAGCAATGTAGGCCATAAGCCCCATCACAAAGATCACAATCAACGTTTCGATGACCATGAGCTGACCATTGAAGGCGACGATTCGGTCCGCAGTCGGCGACGCCGGTTCCTGCAGCCATATTTGCCAGTCCGATGAACGGACATCGCCGTTGGGGCCAGCAAAAGCCGGTCCCATGGAAATCAACACGCCAGCGAGTGCTGACAGGATCATCTTGAGCTTGTTTCGCATTCGTCCCACCTGATTGTTGGCTGCTCACCATAAGAGCCGCCCATTTGTTTTACCCTACTAGATAATCCGTACAAGCGATGGTTCATCCGAGGTGTTTTTAATGCCGCTACCGCGATGGAGCAAGTCGCCAATCGCAAATTCAATGGTTATTTTTACATTTTTATCACCTTGATTTTGGTCAAGATTCACATAGATGACAAGGGATTCCAGGTTAAAACCTAAAACGTTCCATAATTATATGCACAGGAAAAACCGTGCAATTGAGATACGAATAGCCTAAATCCACGGCTTAGGGCATGTATAATCTCTTCCCCTGCCCGAATTGATATCTTGCCGACCAATGAGGAAAACCATGACCGAGCAAAATCAGATCGAGATTGACGCAACCACCAAGCGGAATCGCAAGCGCCGAAACATTATTCTGGGCATCGTGCTCGGCATTGCCTCACTTACTATGTATGCCAGCATCTTCATTCGCATTTCCAATCCACTTTAAGTTTAAGTGCTGCCTGCAAAAATCAACCAATCAAGAGTTTTCGGCTTATGAATTATGACCAGCTCGTCCACGCCAACGCCATTTTGAATGCACTGAGTGTAATATTCCTGTCCTTTGGATATTATTTCATCAAATCAGGCGATTGGCGAAAACACAGGGCGATGATGATTTCAGCGCTTGTAGTCTCGACATTGTTTCTCGTTTCCTATGTCATTTACAAGTTGAACTCTGGATTCGCGAAATTTGGCGGCGAAGGCGTTATTCGTATCGTCTACTTCACGATTCTTTTCGTGCATGTTATGGGGGCCATCGCCATCGTGCCATTGGTGCCGATTACCGCAATCAGGGCTCTACGTCAGCATTTCCCCGCCCACAAAAAGATCGCCAGAATCACTTGGCCATTATGGATGTTTGTCGGCATATCCGGTGTCGTGGTCTATGTCATGGCTGTGCATATTTACCCATATCAGGGCAGTTAAGTCGTGCTGCGCCCAGCCCAGGAACAGCGATGGGACCCGATTGAAGGGTTTCGTCCAACTCTTTTAGGCACAGCCGCTGCGCGTGAACTTCGCGCCTGGTCAGTCATCGCCTTAGGCGCCCTCGCCGTGGCCGGTGTATTCGCCCTGCTTTTGGCGATTTCACGAATCCCCGGCGCGGACAAGCTGTTTCCCTGGCCCGTCGCCTTCTACGAGAAAAGCCTGATCATTCACGTTGTCTTCTCATTCGTCGTCTGGTTCGTGGTTTGCGGTATTATCCTGATGCAGGTTGCTGCTTATCGACTCTCGGAAGGAGCTCCTGCGCTTGCCAATCTCGGCATTCCGGCAATGAGCGCGATGACATTGGCTTTTGCCCTGCTGGCTACACCGGCGCTGATGGATCGCGGCATCCCGTCATTGAACAATTACATCCCAGCAATCACCGATCCTGTCTATTATCTGGGATTGCTGGCTGTTGGCTTTGCCGCGGTGCTGACAGGCGTGCGCGCCCTCGCCAATGCTATCACCCGAAGCGGCCCGCTCGAGCCGATAGGCGCCGCTGGTCTCGCATGCGCCGTGATTGCACTGGCAGCGCTCTCTGCCTTTGCCATTTCCTGGAACCGTTTGGGTGGCATGCCGACTATCGCCGCCGACAACGAAGACCTGTTCTGGGCCGGTGGACATATATTCCAGTTTTTCAACACTACAGTGATGATCGGCGCCTGGGTCCTGCTTGGCGGGCGGGCTCTTGGTCATCCTCCGGTGCTCCCCAAGATCGCCATGGCAGCGTTGGCAGTGAATGCCCTGCTGGCGATTGGCGGGGTTGCCCTGCTCTTTGTTGAACTCCCCTTCTCGGTTGCAGAACGGCAGCTTTATACCCTTTATCAGTATGCCCTCGCCCCGGCCCCCATTTTCATAGGCTTGCTTTCCGGCATCGCACTGTTGCGCGGCCCCCGCCTTGAAAGTCCGGCAGCGAAAACCGCCGGCCTGGCTTTGGGCTTGTCGATCATTGTTTTCTTTGCCGGCGGCTTCCTCGGCATATTTGTCGATGGCCTGGATACACGAACGCCAGCCCATTACCATGGCGTCATCGGCGGCGTTAATGTCGCTGCCATGGCCTTTATACTGCTGTTTGTCCTGCCGCTTCTGGATCGTGGCCTGACTCGCTGGAAAGCCGCAAGGGCTTCCTTGTGGCTGTATGGAATGGGTCAATTATTACACAGCCTTGGCCTGTTTATCGCTGGTGGCTATGGCGCACCCCGCAAGGTTTCCGATACGTCCCCCAGCATTGAAGTCATCGGCAACATACATGAAAACCCTGAGTTACTGGAGGTCAAATGATTAACTTAGAAGATAGTAGGAAGTACATTCATGAATTGATTAAAAGAGCTATGATACCAATTGAGCACAGGGATGATTACTACCAAGACTTCTGTGTATTTTATTACAATAGCTCTGTAGAATACAACGACAAATACACAATGGGACAATGGCTGAGACTAAGGTTCAATAATTTCTTGAGCCAAAAAGCTACAGAATACCGAAGACCAAAGAGACAATTAGGGGAGGAAGTTTCTCTGGAATCGATAGAGAAGGAAGAACAAGAAGAAGAACTAGGGTTGTGCTATAC
>JANRAT010000147.1 GCA_030727885.1 Rhodospirillales bacterium
CTTCGGGGCAACACGCAATCCTTACAATCTGGCACGCACGCCCGGTGGATCATCCGGTGGCTCGGCGGCAGCACTGGCGACCGGCATGCTGCCGTTGGCGCACGGCAGCGATACCGGCGGCAGCCTGCGCAATCCGGCGACGTGGTGCGGCATTGTCGGTTTTCGCCCGACCCCGGGGTTGGTCGCCCGCGAAACACGAACCCTGAACTATACCCATTTCAGCGTGCAGGGGCCTATGGGTCGTAGCGTTGCCGATGCGTCATTGATGCTGAGCGGGCTTGCCGGTGACGATCCGCGCGATGTGCTAGCGGGACCATGCGATCCAGAGGCATTCATCAATCTGCCGCCTGTCGATTTGTCCAGCCTGCGTGTCGCATGGTCGACCGATTTCGGCGGTACGGCACCGATAGACGAGCCAATCCGCCAATCCTTTGCCGCCGTGATCAAGGAGATTTCACCGTGGTTCGGCACTTGTACCGAACGCAATCCGGATTTCGCCAGTGCCCGAGACGTATTCTGGACTTTGCGCTGCATATACTATATGGCCAGCCACGAAGAACGCGTTGCCGCACACCGCGACATCCTTTCGCCAAACATCGTCTCGAACGTCGAGGCAGGGCGATCGATGACCCTGACTGATGTGGCACGGGCAGAACGGGCCTGGGCCAAACTGTATGCAGATTTCGAAGCGTTCTTCGCCGACGTTGATCTGCTGATCGTGCCCGGCAATGCCGTGTCGCCGTTTCTGATCGCTAACGGCATACCGAAATCCGTCGGCGGCAAACCGATGCAGAATTATGTCGACGCTTCGCTGATTCGCTCAGCATTGACCCTTACCGGTCATCCGGTCATCGCGCTACCTGCGGGTCTGGATTCTGTCGGCATGCCGTTCGGGGTGCAGATTGTTGGTCGCAGGCGCAAAGATCTGGATTTGCTTGCAGCAGCGGCTGCACTGGAAACGCAGATCGCGACGCGACCGTCACTTGCAATACCAAGGCCGGATCTGGCGTCACTTTACGGCGTCCGGGCCGATTAACCTGAAGCGTGTGTCATGGGAAGCCTGGAGGCTATCAGTCTATCCAATTAGTCTAATTGAATATGCCGCGCAAATTTAGAAAGGCCATTGCGGAACCCAGAACCAGGTATACGGAACTGCCGCCCAACAGGATCAGGGAGAAATTGAATACGGGCGTACCCTCGTCAGAGGTAAGGCACATGAGAACCGAAAAAACACATATGAAGGCGCCGACAATGAATGCCGGGACACCATAATGCCCGGCCCATGCGGCCAGCCCAGAAAGATACAAGGCCAGGATAATCAGAGAAGCAAATCGGTTGGCAGTCATCTGTCTTTTCTTAAAGTAATTTTTTAAGCTGTCGGTTGCAGCGAAACCGCCCCCGCTGAAAAAGGAACAACCGGCGATAAAAGCGATAAAGCGTCACCGGTCAATCCCGAGCAAATCCTAATTGAGCAATTATTAAAATCAAGCGGATTGCTTGATCAAAGGAGCTTATTCAACGGGGTAATGACCATGCCACTCTATGGCTTTAAAATCTCCGGGGGCTCACTCACTCGGTTTTGATCGAGCCGACCATTTTGAGTGCACCATTCTTACCCACGCGTGCGATCACCAGTTCACCGGAGCTTGGATAATACGCCGTCAGCGCCGTTATATTTACTTGATGCGTGACGAGAATATGCAACTCGCGAAGATTCATTTGCGACAACCATGCTTTAAGACCCTCTGATTGCCGTTCCTCGTTCTCGTAGCGCTGATAGAACGAATTCAGTTCTTTTAGAGTCTTAACCGGTCCTAGCTGCAAAAATTCTGCTGTATCCTGGCAGCGGCACCATTGGCTTGAGTAAACGTGCGCTTTTGTGATGCCGTTCTTGCGAAACCGTTCACCGATCCGCGCAGCCTGCGCGCGTCCTTCCGCCGATAAATTCCGCTGGGTAGAGCAGTCATCAATTTTGAAGTTATCGGGATCACCTGTGCCGGGGGCAATGGTATGGCGTATGAGGGCAATGTGGTCCCCGGAACGCAGTGCGGACCAAAGCATTTCCTCGTTGGCTTCGGCAGCGTTCTGATGGATTAAAACACAGAAGCTGGTCACGATTACAGCCAAGGCGCGTGATAATATCCCCGGCTCTATTGTCAGATGGTTTTGCACATTCATCCCCGATCCTTGCTCGTCCATATGCTGCTTGTATGCAGATACGTTTCGTCAAACGCTTCGGATCACCGACACATGAATTGCCGGGGTTTTGAGATAATGTGGAGCGACCCGCTCAATAGGAAATCGCCTCACTTGATCCGCCATCAACGGCAATGCATTGCCCGGTCACCATGCTGGCCATCGGAGAGCAGAAGAACAGTGCCGCAGCGGCAATATCCTCTGGCTGTATCAGCTTGCCGAGCGGGATATCCTTAACGCGCCTTGAGATGACGGCATTGATATCTTCACCCGATTGTCTGGATTCGCTTTCGAAAATCTGGGTGACCCGTTCGGTTGCCGTGTATCCCGGATGAATGCAATTGACGGTGACGTTGAAGCGGGCCGCATAATTGGCAAATTGCTTGGTAAAATTGGCGACCCCGGCGTTGGCCACACCGTTTGTCATCCTGAGCGGGGCAACGATGCGGGCGGTCATGCCACCTATATTGACGATCCTGCCGGTACCTTGCTTTTTCAGGTGTGGCAGCGCCAACCGCGCAATGCGGATGTATGCCATGAGCTTGACGTCAATGTGATAGCGGAATTCATCATCCGTCAATTCGTCGAACGGCGCACTCGTCGAGGTCACCGCATTATTGACGAGAATATCCAGCGAACCTGCTGCACGCACGGCGTCCGCAACAAACTTTTCTATGTCTTCCGTGCGGCTGACGTCGGCTTGAAAGCCCCAGGCGTTTACGCCTTTGTCCTTCAAGTCGGCGACGGTCTGATCCAGACTGTCTTTTGACCGCCCGCAAATCGCGATGTTGACGCCATGATCGGCCAGCATGAGGGCAATGGCCCGACCGATGCCGCGGCTGCCACCGGTGACGAATGCCGTTTTACCTTTGAGTTGGAAGTCCATTGACCGGTTACCTTCAATTATCAGTTTGGAGAAGTCTCTGCTCAGTAACATTCATAGAAGGTGCCACCTTCAGAGTAAATGCGCTGCTGAGAGGATCGTGCACGAGGCATGTCTCTTGCGATCCTGATCTGAAAAACTATTCGCCATCAGAATTCACGATATTTGCAAATCGACTCTTTGTGCGCGTCTTTAATTTGGCAATACCGCGTCAGGAGCTGGAAACGAAATATCAGTTCCTTCCTGACGATGCGCCCGAGGAGTTTTGCGGAACAGCGCTTTGAACTCGCGGCTGAAATGCGGCGCGTCGGCAAAACCGGCGTCGCCTGCGATTTGTGAGATGCTGAGGCGGGTATGCGTCAGCAGCCACGCACCATAGCGGAGCCGCATGTTTCGGTAGTATGCAGTCGGAGTCTGCCCAAGTTCCTGGGTGAAGCATCTTTCAAGCTGGCGCAGCCCTGTCCCTGAATGTTGTGCCAGTTCCGGCATCGGCATCGGACCATTCAGTGTCTGCTCCATAAGGTGTACGGCACGGCGCACTCTGTCGTCGCGGACGCCGTTGAGGTCATTATAGAAGTGTGCCTGTGGATAGCTGGCCGGACGGATGTCCGGCAGCATCATATGGCGGATACTCTGCTGCGCCTTGTCGTGCCCGCAATGTCTGGAGATCAGATGCAACGCCAGATCGGAGGCCCCGGCAGACCCGGCACAGGTGATCCGTTTGCCGGCATCAAGGAAAATCCTGTCCGGAAGTGCATCAATTGTCGGAAACTCGGCCCGGAAGGCTTCGAAAACGTTCCAGTGCACGCAAGCCACATAACCGGCCATTAAGCCGGCGCGGGCAATGTTGAAGGTGCCGGTACAGAGGCCGATCAGCGGTACGCCGGCGGCATCGGCTTCATGCAGGTATTTGTCGAACCACTTTGGCTGAGTGCGGTTGAGATAACCATTGCCGCCGCAAACCGCGATGTAATCGAAACGGGACGGATCGATCAGGCCACTGGAAGGATGTGTTATCAGACCGCAACTGGCGGTGACGCTGCTTGGACCCATGATCTCCCAGCCACAGTCAATCTGACGGCTTCGGCCGCCAACATCGGCGGAAAGTCTGACCGCTTCAATGAAGCCCGAGAATGCATTGAGGGTAAATGCGTCGAGCAGGATAAAGCCGACCCGAAGCCGTTGTCGCGGGGTCGATATGGCAGATTTGTCTAATTTATTCAATTTTAAGACGCCTCCGTTCTTGGGACTGACCGGAGCTTAGCATAATCTTTTTGCTATAACGAAGCGTGGATGTGGAAAAAAACACAAACACACACGCCGGACAGCTTCTCAGGCAAGGAGAGTTTCATGTTTCAACATAAAATCGCAGGGTTTTCGATGGCTGCTGTTATCGGATTGACCTGTCTTTCAAATGCGCAAGCTCAGGAATTCAGTTTCAAGGCCAATGTTGTCGGTAACGAAGAAGGAACCGCGTATCTTTCTACCAAGCGGTTTGCCGATGTCATTGCCAAGGACTCAGGCGGCAAGATCGCCGTCAAGGTATTCCATTCCAGTTCACTCGGTGATCAACCCAGTTCTCTCGAATCCATGAAGGTTGGCACCCTCGATATCGCGACCATCGAAACGCCGATCACAAGTGTCGATCCGGTACTTGGCGCAACAGCATTGCCCTATCTCTTCAATGGCCGCGATCACGTGGCCAGGGCATTGTCTGGCGAAGCCGGTAAATGGATCGAGAAGCGGCTGGCTGCCAAAGGCTTCCAGGTTATCGGATTCCTTGAAGGGGGCTTTCGACAGATCACCAACAACGTCCGTCCGATCGTGACCCCGGCCGACCTCAAGGGCATCAAGATGCGGACACCGGGCAGCAAGCTTCGCATCGCTATCTTCAATCATTATGGTGCCAATGCCTCACCACTGCCGTTTGCCGAGCTTTACACTGCGTTGCAAACCGGCGCATTTGACGGTCAGGAAAACCCGGTGATCTGGGCCAGGACGACAAAGTTTTATGAGGTGCAGAAGTATCTCTCTATGACCAACCACCTCTATACGGTGACCTATCTGCTGATGAGCGACAAGTCGTTCGCGAAGCTGCCGGCGAACCTGCAGGCTGCCGTCAAGAAAGCCGGTAAAGAAGCGGCAGCGTATTCGGTAGAACTTGGCGTCAAGGCCGACATGGAAGACGTTGAGTTTCTGAAAGAAAAGGGCATGAAGGTCAATCAGGCCGACATCCCGTCCTTTGTGAAGGCATCGAAGTCAATCTGGGATGATTGGTCCAAGGAAAATGGCGATGATGCGAAAATGCTGATTGATCTGGTTCAGAAAGCCGCGAAGTAACTGAACCTTTCGGTATAAAACCAATGATCAATAGAATACTCGAAGCGATTTGCGCGGTCATCCTGGCGGTGGCCGTGCTTATCGCCTTCGTGTCGGTGATATTTCGTTATGTCCTCGGCTCTTCTTTGTCGTGGAGCTTCGAAGCATCTATCGGCATGCTGACCTATCTGACGTTCATCGGCTGTTATCTTGCCATGCGCAAGAACAGTCACCTCAGGGTTGATGTCTTCGTCAACAAGCTGCCTCGGCTGGGCCAATTCGCGGTCTTCGCGCTCAATCAGCTTCTGATCGTCGGCATCGCCTGGGTGATGGTTTATCACGGCGGCCGTCAGGCGTACCTGTTCGCAGACAGTCCGACACTTGTGATGGAACTGCCGAGCGGCATTCTCTACGCGATCATTCCGATCAGTGGACTTTTGATGGGCATTGATTCTATGGCCGGCCTCGTCGCCGGCTGGCATCGCCTCATGAACGGTGGTCCGGCCTTCGTTGTCGAGCCAACTTCTGAACACATGGACATCTAGGGGTGCGACCGTGGAATTGATCTGGATCCTCCTGGTATTGTTAGGTCTGATCGGCATCGGTCTGCCGATTGCCTTCGCGCTTGTTGCCGTTGCTATCGGTATTCTGGCGGCCGGCGATGTCGATCTTATCGTTGTTGCACAACGGATGTATCAGGGTGTGCAGAGC
>JANRAT010000148.1 GCA_030727885.1 Rhodospirillales bacterium
GGGCAGGAACAGCAGGACGGCGATGATGATGGCGCCGAAAAACAGTTCCTCCATGCCCGGAAATTGCCGGAAATATTCAGGCAGCGCCGTCAGCACGATGCCGCCGATCACGCTACCGATCAGACTGCCGGCACCCCCGACCATGACCATCGCAAAGTGAACGATGACCTCGGTCAGACCAAACGATTCCGGGAACACCCGTTCCGTCGAGGCCGCGAACATGGCCCCCGCAACACCGACCACGGAACCGCTCCACACGAATGTCAGAATGATGTAATTGGCCGTCGAAATGCCCAGTGACGCGGTTGTCATTTCGTTGTCGCGGATCGCCATGATGGCGCGTCCGACACGCGACCTGAGAAGGTTCGACGTGCCCTTCACAACAAGCACTGTGATCACAAGGAACGCATAAAACTTTGCCGTTTCCGAATGCATCGACAAGCCGAACATCGTCACGTCCGGCAACGGCAGACCATCGGTGCCGCGCGTCACGCTTTCGGCGTGGATATAGACCCAGCGCATCAATTCGCCGAACGCGAGCGTGATGATCGCCAGATAATAAATGCGGATACCACGGAGTGCGGTGATGCTTGCCAGCAATCCCGCCAGCCCCCCCGAAATGGCGGCACCGACAAGTGCAATCTCGAATGTGAAGCCCGCGTAGTTCATCAGGATCGCCGTCATATAGGCCCCGATCCCGAAAAACGCGGTATTGGCAAATGCCAGCTGCCCCAGATTACCGATGACCAGATTGAACCCGACGGTCACCAGCACATAGACCATGATCATGTTGACCATGAACTGCAGATAATCGTTGGCAAAGAATGGAATGACCACTGCGATCAGCGGTACGAGGTAGAATATCCGTCCGCTGTGCATGAGTGATCGCTTCGCTGTTGGTGTCTCTTGAGTCATTTCAGGCCCTCACACACGAACCACGGCGCGCTTGCCGAACAATCCCGAGGGACGAACGACGAGGACCAGGATGATGACGATGTAACTGGTGATGTCGATCAGCGCCGTATTGATATAGGCGCCGGCATATTGTTCCGTGACACCAAGGATCAATCCGCCGGCAACGGCGCCGCCAAGGGAGCCAAATCCGCCCAACGTCATCGCCGCGAAACCGCGGATCAGGAAACCCGCACCGAGATCAGGGTGCAGCAACGAAATCGGTGCAATGAGAATACCGGCAATCGCACCCATCGCGAGCCCGGCCCCCCACGTTGATACCGATCAGCGTCGCACCGCGTTCCGACTGATAGACGGCCTGGATAATTTTGCCGATAGAGGTTTTATAAAAGACGATAAAGAATCCGGCCAGCAGAACCGCCACGATCCCGCTGATAATCATCGCATCCCCGGTGATGACGATATCCCCGACAAATACAGGGGGCATATCGAACACACGCGGCATCGGCATCACCTCGCGGCCCCAGATCGAGCGCGTCGTGCCACGGAAGATATATCCCAGCGAAATACTCATCATGGCAAAGCCGATATGCGGCCCGGCCTTGATCGGATTGATGAAGCCGCGCGATATCAGAACGCCGCAGACGAACATCAGAACGATTGCGGCGATCGCGGACGGCAGAAACGGCAGTCCCAGCATCACCACCAGTACGTACACGCCGAAGGCTCCGCCCAGCACAAAATCGCCATGCCCGAAATTGACAACGGTTGTGGCTCGGAAAACGACGGTCAGCGACAGTGCGATCAGCGCATAGATCGCCCCTTGTGCGAGACCGCTCACGGTAAGTTGCATCAACATTTTTTTATTGCCCGTAACAGAAAAAAAGGGGGGCGCCGGTTAAACCGCGTTCAGGCTGCCGGCGCCCCTTGTTTTTTTCGACCGAATTACATCGGCTGGTTCCAGCCTTTCATGACCGTAGGCTTGCCGTTAATGAAACCGGCCACAGCCGATTCCTTGACGCCATGACGGTCATCTGCGGCCCACGTGATGTTGGTCGCGAAGATGCCGGTATCGAAGTTCTTGATCTTGTCCATTTCGGCAATGAACTTCTCGCGCGTCAGTTTCGGTCCGGCATTTTTGAGTGCCTGGACGACGGCAACGGCGCTACCTATGGAAACGTAGCTGAACCCGGTAATGGTCTCACCCGGATTGTACTTCAGGATCATGTCGTTCCATTTCTTCATGCCGGGGCCTTCGACGGTATCGATGAAGGCGTGTGGCACGTAGTAGTTCTTCACCGTATTGATATCGCCGATACGCGCCAGCGTGTTTTCCAGATCGGTCCCGGCGGCACCCATCACCGGAATGTCGGTGATGCCGTACTTTATGAGATCCTTCAGGAAAATCACCGTTTCCGCTTCATAAAGCGACGCGACGATGAAGTCCGGCTTTGCTTCCCTGATCTTCAGGACCTGGGCCGTGGCGTCCGTCTGGCCGCGTTCCATGGCAAGAATCATGCTCGGCTCGATGCCCTTCGACTTCATGTAGTCCCGGGTCGGGTCGGCATAGCTTTTGGCCCAGTCGTTTGAGTGCTCGACCATGACGACGTTTTTGGTCCCGGGCTTGGACATGACGAATTTGCCCATCGTGTAGCCATACGCGGGGCCGGCGGGAACGCCATGGAAAACGTTCGGGGTTGGCGGCATCGAAATGTTCGGGTTCACCGCATGCGCGACGATCCAGGGAATGCCGGACTCAACGATGATATCCTTGACCGCCATGGCGACACCGCTGCACGAGTTGCCGTGCATGATGAACACCTTGTCCTGCGAGACCAGTTTCTTGGCTGCAGCAATACCCTTGGCCGGCTGGCAGGCGGTATCTTCCTGGATCAGTTCGAACGTGCGCCCGTGCACGCCGCCCTGATCGTTGATCATCTTGTAGTAAGCCATCTCCCCGATCTGCGCCTTGCTATAGCTTGACGCATTTCCGGAAAACGGACCCATAACGCCGATCTTGATCGTGGTGTCGGTCAGGCCGGTCGTATCGTCGGCAAATGCGGTGCCGGCCATCAGGCCCATCGCCGCAAGTACGCCGAGTGATCTTGCTAGTGTTGCTTTAAGTTTCATTGTCATGCCTCCAGTGTGGTTAAAACTGATCTCCTCCGGTGCCGCGTGGCTTGCGCGATCTTGATTATATTTTGGGGCTGTCCTAGATAACACATAAAAGGTGTTATCATGATCAATATGAGAAAGAGTCGATTAAGTGTCTACAAACAAGACCGTCTTATTGAACATTTTGTGTCTGGCTCCACAGCACGAACAGCGGCCTCTTTGGTTGGTGTAAATAAGTCTACAGCCGCCTATTTTTACTGTCGCCTTCGCGAGATCATTGTTTTGGAAATTGAGCAAGCGAGCCATGAAATTTTTGACGGTGAAATTGAAGTCGATGAAAGCTATTTTGGCGGCAAGCGTAAGGGCAAACGTGGCCGTGGTGCGGCAGGGAAAGTCCCGGTATTTGGCCTTTTGAAGCGTGGGGGAAGGGTCTACACGAAGATTATACCTGACGCCTCGTCCGCAACTCTGATGCCGATCATTGAGCGGAAAGTGATACCTGACAGCATCGTCTATTCAGACTGTTGGCGCGGTTATAACGTGCTGGATGTATCTGACTTTAAGCATTTTCGCATCAATCATTCCAAGCTTTTTGCAGACAAGAGAAATCACATCAACGGCATAGAGAATTTTTGGAACCAGGCTAAGCGCCATATGCGCAAATTTAACGGTGTTCCGAAGACGCATTTTGGGCTATTTTTGAAGGAGTGTGAGTGGCGATTTAACAACAGTGACCCATCCGCTCAATTATTGCAATTAAGACAATGGGTTAGAAACTATTTAAGATAGTTATCTAGGACAGCCCCAAAAATAAAAAGGACCCTTGATTTGCCCCCCCCACCCCCAGAAGAGCCAGAAAATGATGAAAGCTGGATGGCAACCTTTGCTGATACGGTCACGCTTTTAATGGCATTTTTTGTTATGTTGCTTACATTCACTGAATTCGATATGCCAGCATATGAAGAAATGACGTCAGCCATTTCTACCGCAGTGGGAGGTAGCGACAAGCAGTCAACAACACAAAGCCTGAAAATAGACGTTGAGGACAAGGTCTATGAAATGCAGGCCGACCAGGTTATTTCTGTTGGCAGCGACGAAAAAGGCGTCACGATCGAACTCCAATCAAACGCCTTTTTTCAGCCTGGCTCCGCCGACATCCTACCGGCAGCCATTCCGGTTTTGCAAAAGCTTGCCGAGACATTATCGTCACCAAACTATGAACTTTATAACGTTGTCGTTGAAGGGCATACCGACGACGGAACAATCAATACACCGCGCTTCCCGTCCAACTGGGAACTTTCCTCAGCGCGCGCCGCAACGGTCGTACGCATGTTCGAAGCGAACAACGTCGCCAGGGAAAGACTGAGGGCAACCGGATATGCCGATACCCGGCCAAAAGTTCCCAATCTGGATCTTGAAGGCAAACCTATCCCCGAAAACAGGGCAACCAACCGCCGTGTCGTGCTGCGCCTGCATCCTATGTCCCTGAACGAACGAGATGCCTACGTACGGGCACAGGAATTCAAACGTCGCCTTGCTGAAGCCACGGCCGCAAAGCCGGCTCAGGCGTCACAATCAGCAACCAAGTCGGCAATCGAGAATCGCCTGCCGATCCAGCCTACTCCTTCCGCGCTTGATCCCAAGCAGCAGGATACCAAGGCGCTGATTGATAACCTCAAGCGCGAATTCATCAGTCAGTTCAAAGCTGGTGAGCCAAAGAACATCAACGTACTCAAAGAATGGCAGCTGAAATTCGATAATCTCGCTTCCAGACGGAGTAAAACCCTGGAAACCGATTTTAAACAGATCGAAACGTTCCTGAATGACGAGCGCATACGGCTGACGGCCAAGCCTGCCAGCTGATTTCAGTATTTTCAGGAATATAAATTCGCGGCCAGAATAAATCCCACGTCGTTACTCGACGCTCAAACCCACGTCGTTACTCGACGCACAACCTAAGTCTTTATTCGACGATGATTTCCATGCCTTCACGGCTGACGAAATTGCCTTCCCAGGCATCGGCGGCTTCAATCGCCAGATTATCCATGAATTCGTCATTGTGATCAGGATCGTGGTGGAAGATGGCCAGCCGTTTTACATTTGCTGCCCGGCACAGGTTCATGCCTTCAACCCACGTAGAGTGCCCCCAGCCGACTTTGGCAGGGAACTCTTCTTCGGTATACGTGCTGTCATATATGACCAGATCAGCCCCTTCGATCAGGGCCAGGATGTTCTGGTCGGGCTTGCCCGGAACATGTTCGGTATCCGTTACATAGACAACCGAATTACCATCGTGATTCACCCGGTACGCCGTCGCCCCGTTGGGGTGATTGAGGGCAGCTGTCTGAATATCGACTCCCTTGGCCAGCGAGAAACTGTCGCCGGCTTCAAAGTCTTCAAACTTCAGGCTGGCCTGCATCGCTTCAAGGGGTACAGGGAACATCGGGTTATGCATTTGCGTCGATAACACATCCTGAACGCCACCCTGATTTTTCAGGTGTCCCGCCATGATGTGAATTGAACGTTTGGCGTCATACGCCGGAACGAAAAACGGAAAGCCGTTGATATGATCCCAATGGGTATGGGTCAACAGAAGGTGCGATTCCTTGACGTCGTCCTTGATGAAAGCGTTGCCGTAGTTACGGATACCCGTACCCGCATCCATGACAAAACTATAGTCACCAGCTTCAATTTCAATGCAGCTGGTGTTGCCACCGTACTTCATATGATCAGGGGTCGCACAGGCAATGCTACCGCGAACACCCCAGAATTTTACACGAATCGTCATATTTCCCGCTCGGTTTGGGCGAAGGTCAAACGATCAAACTCCCCAACTTGTTTTCAGCTTATACCAATGATGGTAGACGTACCACGTTGGTTTGCCAAATTATTATGCAGTCTTGTGTATTTCCCTGACAATTTCCTTACGGAAAACCGACTGCCAATTCCAAGTTCCGGTTTATCAGCCGCAATCCCTTTGCTAGTGCCGACTTCAGCCAAGTCATACGCTTTTAATATCAAATTGTGGACGCGACTAAAACCTCAGAAAAGTCTCTGGCTTGCTG
>JANRAT010000149.1 GCA_030727885.1 Rhodospirillales bacterium
TGTCCACTCGAAGGTCATCTTCGTCTCCTCGGCTTGCCTGACTTGGCAATGTGTTTGCGTCCCTGATTGTGACAGAAAATAAGTTTCAATCACGATGGGACACACCATATTTTGTTTCCGGCTTTGTTGCAATCGCATGATGTGGATAACTACACAATATTTTGCGTTTTTCAGACTGCTCGGCCATTTTACATCTCGCATGTGCAAAATGCATGGCGGGACCCGTGACGGCTCGTCTATAATCCACGGCAATCAAGAAGACACCGGAGGGACGTTATGATGGACAGCAAAAAACCAGATTTGAGCGACTGGCGTGCAGCATCCAACAAGGAGCTGAAAGGGCAGACCGTTGACGATCTGAACTGGCTGACCCCTGAAGGCATTACCGTCAAACCACTCTATACCGCAGCTGATCTTGAGGGCCTCGAGCATATCGACACGCTGCCAGGTTTCGCACCTTACCTGCGCGGACCCCGCGCCACCATGTTCGCCAACCGTCCGTGGACGATCCGTCAATATGCCGGCTTTTCGACGGCTGAAGACTCCAACAAGTTTTACCGCGAAAACTTAGCCGCCGGGCAAAAAGGTCTTTCGGTCGCCTTCGATCTGGCAACCCACCGAGGCTACGATTCCGATCATGCTCGCGTTGTCGGCGACGTCGGCAAGGCCGGTGTCGCCATCGACAGCGTCGAAGATATGAAGATTTTGTTCGACGGCATCCCGCTTGATGAAATGTCGGTTTCGATGACCATGAACGGTGCCGTGCTGCCGGTGCTCGCCGGCTACATCGTCGCCGCCGAGGAACAGGGTGTCAGCGCCGACAAACTTTCGGGCACGATCCAGAACGACATCCTCAAGGAATTCATGGTTCGCAACACCTACATTTATCCGCCGGAACCGTCGATGCGGATCGTTGCCGATATTATCGCTTACACCGCCGAACATATGCCGCGTTTCAATTCAATCTCGATCTCCGGGTATCACATGCAGGAAGCTGGTGCTACCTGTGTGCAGGAACTTGCCTACACGCTGGCTGACGGCGTCGAATATGTGCGTGCAGCGTCGGCCAAGGGGCTGGACGTGGATGCATTTGCGCCGCGCCTTTCGTTCTTTTTCTGCATCGGCATGAACTTCTTCATGGAAGTCGCCAAG
>JANRAT010000150.1 GCA_030727885.1 Rhodospirillales bacterium
GTCTTGAAGATCGTTGAAATCAGCCCGACCGGCACCAAGCCGAAAGCCGCTGAGAAGAAAGTCCCTGCCAAGGTTGCCGACGATAAGGTTGCAGCCCCGGCCAAGGCCGAAGCGGCTGAAACCAAGGAAACGGCAAAAAAGCCAGCAGCTAAAAAGTCGGCGGCTAAAAAGCCGGCGGCAAAAAAGAAATCCGAGGAGTAAGCCCTTATGGCACATAAAAAGGCAGGCGGTAGCTCACGCAACGGTCGCGATTCCGCAGGACGTCGTCTCGGCGTCAAAAAGTTTGGCGGCGAAGCTGTGATCCCGGGCAACATCATCATTCGCCAGCGCGGCACCAAGGTTCATCCGGGTGACGGCGTCGGTATCGGGCGCGACCACACGATTTTCGCAACGGTCGAAGGCAGTGTGAAGTTCAACAAGAAATCAGGCGGCAAGGCCGTCGTTTCGGTGCTGCCGCCTGCGAGCTAAGCCTCGCTGACCAGTGTTGAAGGTTTGAGCGAGGGAATGGCCTAACCATTCCCTCGTTTTTTTTGGCGTTATTCCATCCCTGCAAGGGATTTTGTAATGAAAGGCCTGAACTGGATTGCATCGGCAGTCCCGTTTCAGGTGCGAACAATGAAGTTTCTCGATGAAGCGAAAATTTATGTCAGAAGTGGCGATGGCGGTAACGGCTGCGTCAGTTTTCGTCGTGAAAAGTTTATCGAGTACGGCGGACCGGACGGTGGCGATGGCGGCCGTGGTGGCGATCTGGTGTTTGAATGTGTGAATGGCCTGAACACGCTCATTGATTTTCGCTATAAACAGCATTTCAAGGCGCCCCGCGGGATTGATGGGATGGGCAAGAATCGCAGTGGCGTTTCGGGTAAGGCGCTGGTTATCAAGGTGCCGCCGGGAACGCAGATTCTTGATGAAGACAAGGAAACCCTGCTGGCAGACTTGACCGATCCAGGGCAGAGCTTTGTCTTTCTCAAGGGCGGGAACGGCGGTTTCGGCAATACGCATTTCAAGTCGTCTACGAATCAGGCTCCGCGCCGGGCTAATCCAGGCCTTGAGGGTGAAGAGCGCTGGGTATGGCTGCGTCTGAAACTGATTGCGGATGCGGGGCTGATTGGTCTGCCTAATGCCGGCAAATCGACGTTTTTGGCGGCCTGTTCCAGAGCCCACCCGAAAATTGCCGATTATCCGTTCACGACATTGCATCCGAATCTGGGTGTGGTGGCTATTGATGATCGGACGTTCGTGCTCGCCGATATTCCGGGGCTGATTGAGGGTGCCAGTGATGGAGCCGGTCTCGGCACCCGGTTCCTGGGCCACGTCGAACGCTGCCCGGTTTTGCTGCATCTGGTTGACGGCACATCCGAACATGTTGCCGAAGATTATGAAACGGTCATGGGTGAATTGCAGGCCTATGGCGGTGGTTTGGCGGAAAAGAATCAAATCGTGGCGCTTAACAAGATTGATGCGCTTGATCCTGAAACCATCGAAGAGCGCCGTGCCGAACTGGTCGCTGCCTGCGGCCATGATGTCTATGCGATCTCGGGGTTTGCCGGCGTCGGTGTTCGAGACCTTACGTATGCCCTGGAGAAAGTAATCCTGAGTGAACGCGCTCGTGAGTTGGAGGGTGAGGGTGATGACGAAGGTTATCAGCCATGACCCGCCGCCCCTTGCATGACGCGAAAAGCGTCGTTATCAAAATAGGCTCGCAACTGCTGGTCGATCCGGAAACCGGTCATGTGCATCGGCGCTGGCTGGAATCACTGGCCGACGACATTGCATTTCTTCGCAATCAGGGCAAGGAAGTGACTATCGTTTCTTCCGGCGCCATTGCTGTTGGCCGACGTCATCTTGGGTTGCCGACCGGCAAGCTTATGCTGGCCGAACAGCAGGCGGCGGCTGCGACCGGTATGGTACGGCTGGCACACGCTTATCAGGAAGTTCTCGGTCTGCACGACCTGACAGTGGCCCAGGTACTGCTGACTCTTGATGATTCCGAGAACAGGCGCCGTTATATCAACGCCAGAAATACCTTAACGGAGCTTTTGCGCCTGGGCGCGGTGCCGCTGATCAATGAAAACGACACGGTGGCTACGGACGAGATTCGCTTTGGCGACAACGACCGGCTGGCAGCAAGGGTAGCAGCGATGATTTCGGCGGATCTGCTGATTATGCTGTCCGATATTGATGGTCTTTATTCGGCCAACCCTCAAGTTGATCCAAACGCCGTTTTCGTGCCCGAAGTGATGGGGTACATCACGCCGGAAGTCGAAAAAATGGCTGGGGTGCAGCTTTCGGGTGATTCCCGCGGCGGCATGGTAACCAAGCTTGCTGCTGCCAAAATCGCTATGGGCGCAGGGACCACAGCGATGATTACATTGGGGAAAGAGCTGAACCCCATGCAGCGCATTCTGAATGGTGCGCGCTGCACAGTGTTTGTACCTGAAGGCAATCCGCGAACGGCGCGCAAGGAATGGATTGCCGGCTCTCTGAAGCCGATGGGACGGCTTTATCTCGACGCTGGTGCCATGAAGGCACTGAACAGCGGCAAGAGCCTGCTGCCGGCAGGGGTGCGTAAAGTGGACGGCAAATTCGAACGTGGTGATGCCGTCGCGATCATGGATCCGGACGACCGCGAGATTGCCCGCGGGCTTGTCGCCTATGCCTATGACGAGGCCGGTAAAATCGCAGGACACAAGACCGGTGAAATTGAAGCAATTTTGGGCTATCGTGGCCGTGACGAAATGGTTCACCGCGATGATCTGGTGCTGACTTAAGGGTTATGCTTATGGACGGACAGAGCAACATCCCGATATTGATGCGCGAAATCGGCGAGAATGCCCGATCTGCCGCCGCTCAGTTGGCGATTGCGTCGACAGCGTCAAAAAATAAGGCGCTGCTCGAAATGGCGGCCAGTCTGCGCCGTCGCGCCAACCACATCCTGTCCGAAAATGCCAAGGATATTGAGGCCGGGGAATCCAAGGGCCTGTCCGGTGCCTTGCTTGATCGTCTGCTTTTGAACGAGGAACGCATCGAAGGCGTGGCCAAAGGACTTGAAGCGATTGCTGAACTGAACGATCCGATCGGTGCGATTGACAGTGCCTGGGATCGCCCGAACGGCCTGCATATCGAACGTGTCCGCGTGCCCTTGGGGGTCATAGGCGTCATTTATGAAAGCCGCCCCAACGTGACGGCGGATGCCGGTGGATTGTGCCTTAAATCCGGCAATGCCTCGATATTAAGGGGCGGCTCTGAGAGCTATCATTCCAGCCGCGCCATCATGGAAAGCCTGTCCGAAGGTCTGAATGCCGCCGGTCTGCCTGAACATGCCATCCAGCTGGTGCCGACCACCGACCGCGCTGCTGTGGGTGAAATGCTCAAGATGACCGATTATATCGACGTCATCGTGCCGCGTGGTGGCAAGTCGCTGATCCAGCGCGTTACTGATGACAGCAAGGTGCCGTTGTTCAAGCATCTTGAAGGCATCAATCATACCTATGTGCATGCTGCTGCTGACCCGGTCATGGCCCGGGAAGTAGTGGTCAACGCCAAGATGCGTCGCACCGGGATCTGCGGTGCGACCGAAACCCTGTTGATCGACCGGACGGTTGCGCCTCAGCAGCTATCCAACATTGTCGATGGTCTGATTGAGGCCGGTTGTGAAGTCCGGGGTGATTCAGAAAGTCAGTCTCTTGACCCGCGCATTGTTGCAGCCAGCGATGCAGACTGGGATACGGAATATCTCGATAGTATCATTGCCGTCAAACAGGTCGATGGTGTCGACGATGCGGTCCGCTTCATCCGCAAGCACGGTTCCGATCATACCGACGCCATCATCACCGGTGATGCCGCTGTCGCCGAGACATTCCTGAACACGGTCGACAGTGCCATCGTGTTGTGGAATGCGTCGACCCAGTTCGCCGACGGTGGCGAGTTCGGCATGGGGGCCGAGATCGGCATCTCGACCGGCAAGCTGCACGCCCGCGGTCCGGTTGGTGTCGAACAGCTGACATCGATGAAATACATCGTCCGGGGTGCCGGGCAGACGAGGCCGTAAAGGCCAGATAATAGAATAATCAAGGAGGCCACTATGACCACGACCTGGACCGTCTATCTGTCGGGTGAAATTCATTCGGATTGGCGCGAGCGCATCGCCGATGGCGTCAAGGCGGCGGGGCTGCCGGTAGAGTTGGTATCGCCGGTGACCGTGCACGAAGATTCGGACGATTGCGGCGTTGCCGTGTTCGGCGCCGAAAGTGACAAATTCTGGCATGACCGCAAAGGCGCGCAGCTGAACGCGATCCGCACCAAGACCCTTTTGAAAAGCGCCGATATCGCGGTGATCCGCTTCGGTGAAAAATACAAACAATGGAATGCCGCGTTTGATGCCGGTTATGCCGCTGCCCTGGATATTCCCTACATCACCTTGCACCCGACCGAGCATGATCATGCCCTGAAGGAAGTTGATGGCGCTGCGCACGGTGTTGCCCGCGAGCCCGAGCAGGTGGTCGAAGCTCTGGCCTACGTCATACTGGGTGAGATGCCGACAAATCGTGCCTCAAAGAAATCGGCCCCTGGGGCCGTAGCTGCGGAGTAAACGGTTCTGCCGAGCTTTACCCGTCGCATCGGAATACTCGGGGGCTCATTCAACCCGGCTCATCAGGGACACCTGCATATTTCAAGAGCCGCGTTGAAGATGCTGGCTCTGGACGAGGTGTGGTGGGTCGTGTCACCGCAAAACCCTCTCAAACCCGTTGACGGCATGGCGCCATTCGAGCGCCGTCTGGCCGAGGCTGAGCGCGTGACGGCCAAAGACCCGAGGATCATTATCAGCGATGTGGAAGCTCAACTCGGGACGCGTTATACCGCCGATACCCTTGCTCATCTGGTTAGCAGCAGTCCCGGCGATCACTTCGTATGGCTGATGGGGGCGGACAATTTATCGCAAATACATCGTTGGCGAGACTGGTCACGAATTTTTAGCATAGTCCCCGTTGCAGTATTTGGTCGTCCGGGATACTCTATGAGGGCTACATCTAGTGTAGCAGCCCGGCGTTTCGCTCGGGACCGGTGGCCCCAAGGAGCGGCGAAGCGCCTGGTGGATGCGGATCTGCCGGCTTGGGTGTTTTTGAAAATTCGTGAACATTCACAATCGGCAAGTAAGATCCGGGCGCAAGGCGGGTTTTAGCCGTGCGCCGATCAATGTGTTAATGCCCAGAGTTGGGCAATATGTTTATGCCCGGTATCGGGCAACAATGGGCGTATGCCCGGGCGAAAAGGATCGGGCATGGATGCAGACATCAGTTAGAAAGGAACATAGCAATACCAAGTAAACGCAAACTTCGCCCGTCCGGGGATGTCCTCCGGGCGCTGGTTGAAACCTCCCTCGATGATGACAAGGCGCTGGACATTGTCGTCATCGACCTCACCGGCAAGACCCAAATGGCTGATTACATGGTCATTGCCTCCGGTCAATCAAGCCGCCAGGTCGGCGCAATGGCTGACCACCTCTGTCGGAAAATCAAGGATCTCGGCGTCAAGGAAGTCGCCGTCGAAGGTGTCGGTCAAAGTGACTGGGTGCTGATCGACGCCGGCGATGTCGTCGTTCATCTGTTCCGTCCCGAGGTGCGTGATTTTTACAGTCTGGAAAAGCTGTGGTCGGTTCCGGATGTGGTGGCGGGAACGAGTATCGGCAAACAGCCGATGGCGGGCACCGTCGCCTGAGACCTGGATTTGAGAGTTATGGTGTACGATCAATGAGTAGCTTTACTATTCCCCCATGCCCGTCATCCCCGCGAAAGCGGGGACCCAGATTAAATGACGGCGCTGCTGGGTCCCCGCTTTCGCGGGGATGACGGATCGTTATTGGGCAGGGCTCTGCATTTCATTGGTAGCGGATCAAAACTTTTGGATCAGACCTTGAGGTGGCGCCTCGGTTGAGGCTCAGGGTTCAGCTTTGGGGCCGAATTAAAGGAATGTCGACGTGCGGTTGACACTTATCGCGGTCGGGCGCGCCAAGCGCGGCCCGGAGCAGGATCTTTTCACTTCATATC
>JANRAT010000151.1:0-1817 GCA_030727885.1 Rhodospirillales bacterium
GTCCAGATGCTGGTATCGGTGGTGCCGGTAATGTAATCGCGGACCACCATTTCAATCGGCAGCATATCGAGGCTGCGGGCAATGATCACGTTCGGGTCGGGATGCGCAATCACGTGATTCGGGCAAAGGTCCACCGTCTGCTCAAACCAGAAAGCCGCCGTCGCGGTCAGCACCTGACCTTTATCGGGCACGGCGGCCAGCACATGGTCGAACGCCGATTGCCGGTCCGTTGCGACCATCACCCTGCGGCCATCGCCAAGGTCGTAGCTTTCCCGCACCTTGCCGCGCTGAAAGCCCGGCAGTTCCGGGAATTCGGCGTCGGTCAGCACATGTTCAAGGCGCCATTTGTCTTGTTCGCTTAATGTCATGAAGGCAACTCTAAATAGGATTATCTGCGAGGGGTGAAGAATATAGGCATAGGGGGCATTCGCTCAACGCACAAAGAGGATCAGCAGAATGCCGGCGATGACGAGAAGGATGCCGAGCATTTCCAGTTTTGTGCTCTTTTCATGAAAGAACACCGTCGAGGCGATAAAGGTAAAGACCAGTTCAATCTGCCCGACGGCGCGCACCAGTGCCGCATTTTCCAGCGTGAATGCGCTGAACCAGGCGACCGACCCCAGCACACCGGCAACCCCGACCGCCAGCGACCATTTCCAGTTGACCAGGATGGCCTTGATCTGGTCCGGCTCGCGCCACAGCAGATAGGCGCCCATCAGGACGGTCTGAATGACCACGGAAACCGCCAGCGTAAAGGCGGCGGACATGAGAAAGCCGTCATAATGCAGTTCCAGCGAAGCGCCCCGGAAAAACACCACCGATCCGCCAAGGAACAGTCCCGAAGCGAGACCGATCAGGGTCGACTTTTCAATCAGGCCTGCAAACAGGGTCTTGAAGGTAATATTGGTTTGCGCCAGTGACATCGCCATCACGCCGATGACGCTGATGATGATCGCCAGCAGGGCACCGGTCGACAGGGTGTCGCCCAGCAAAAGAAAGCCCAGCAACGCAACCTGCACGGTTTCGGTCTTTGAAAAGGTCGTGCCGACAGCAAAATTACGGAATGAAAACAGCCACACCAGAAGCCCGGTGAAGATGATCTGCGACAGTCCGCCCAGCAAGCAATACAGCAGAAAGTTGCCCTTGATCTCGGGGATCGGCATGTCGCCCCAGCTATGCAACCCCCATACGTACAGCAAGGCAAACGGCCAGGCGTAGAAGAACCGCACGTAGGTTGCCCCGCCGGTCGTCAGCTTGCCCTTCAGGTGCTTTTGCAGCGCCGAGCGCAGGTTCTGGCAAAAAGCCGCAACGATTGTAATCGGTATCCAGAGTTCCATTCGGATTTCCCCCCATGAGCGGGGCATTATGTCTGCGACGGACGGGTCGGTAAACACACACTTGGCGGCCTGTCCGCCGGTCAGTATCGTGCGGGCATGACGAAAGCCCGCTTCATCGGCAGTGAAATTTATCGCGACAGCACCTACGGGCGAGGCCATCCGCTGGCCATCCCCAGAGTTTCGTTGGCGATTGATCTGATCCGCGCACTCGGCTGGTTTCCGGATGGCAGTTACATCGACAGCCCGCGCGCCGATGCTGACTATCTGCAACGGTTCCACAGCGCCGATTACGTCGCTGCCGTGATCCAGGCGGAACGGGATCAGGACGCATCCCCGGATATTCGCAAACGCCATAACATCGGCATCAACGGCAATCCGATTTTTCCGGAAATGTTTGTCCGTCCGGCAACCGCTGCCGGCGGCGGGCGCATGGCTGCTGAACTGGTCAGGGATGGTGGCACGGTCTTCAATCTGGGTGGC
>JANRAT010000151.1:1827-6046 GCA_030727885.1 Rhodospirillales bacterium
GTGGCGGCCAGCATCACGGCAGACCCGATCATGCCAGCGGCTTTTGTTATTTCAACGAACCGGCCCTGACCATCGGCATGCTGTTGCAGCAGGGATGCCAGCGGGTGTTCTATCTCGATCTCGATGCCCATCACGGCGACGGCGTGCAGGACGCGTTCCACGATGACGCGCGGGTCTTCACTTTGTCGATACACGAAGCCGGGCGCTGGCCGATGGATCGCCGCAATATCGATCCTGCTGCGTCGGGCGGTATAGCAGACCGCGCTGGCGGCATGGCGCGAAATCTTCCGGTACCGTCCGGCCTCAACGACGACGAGCTGGAAATGCTCACGGAAGCGGTGGTGTTACCGCTGATCGCTGGCTTTGAACCGGATGCGATTTTCGTCCAGTGCGGTGTCGACGCCCTGAGCGACGATCCGCAAAGCCGCCTCAAACTTTCAAACACCGCATTGTGGCGAACGGTGGCGCACCTCAAGGGCTTGGCGCCACGGCTGATTGCATCCGGCGGCGGCGGCTACAACCCGTTCAGCGTGGCGCGGGGCTGGGCCGGGGTATGGGCTGTGCTGGCAGATTTTGATATCCCGGAAAAGCTGCCCGATGCCGCCGAAACGCTGCTCCGCGGCATAAAATGGCAGCATCGTATGGCCGCCGACCCGCCCGAACGCTGGTTCACGACACTGGCCGACCCGGCCCATCACGGACCGATCCGGGATGAAATCAGAGACCTGATCAAAGCCGTATCGTTATTCTAGCGGCGCTTCCTTCATGGATGCCGGAATATCCAGACCCATCAGGCGCAGGATCGTCGGTGCCACGGCGCGCTGTGAAACAACCGCAGGATCGGCCCCCGGATTGGGGTGGCCGATATCGTAGAATGCCACATCGCGGACAGTGTCTTCGGTGCCGCCATGATAACCGCAATCGGTGAACCCGTGATCGGCGGTGACGAGCACCCGATAGCCTTTGCCGCGCCATGTGTCGATGTGATGACCAAGCGCGCTGTCGACGACGTTGGCGGCACGCTGGTACTGCCACGAATCGCCACCGTGCACATGACCGACGCTGTCGCATGACAGGGTGTGCAGCAAAAGATAATCCGGCACATGGCGGTTGATCAGGCGATCAACCTGGGCACACAGATCATGATCGGATGGGATCGACAGATGATACTCGGTGCGGTCGGCATCGTTGTAAAAACGGCCGTACTGAATCGGCTGATCCGGATCATCGGTTTCCTGATGCAGCGTGGCGACGTAGGGGGCTGCGTTATAGAGCACGGAGAACCAGCTGTAGGCGACGGCAGCCGTGGTTTTGCCGGCGGCACGGGTAAGCGAGAAAATATTATCCTTGGTCGACGGCCTGAGCAGGCTGTTGGCGGTTATGCCGTGATGCGCCGGATCAAGCCCGGTGTGCAGGCTTTCGTAGCAGGGTGCCGACATGCTCGGCAGTGAGGCCCGCATGCGCCAGCGTCGGGCGTGGCCGGACTCGACCTGCCCTTCGAGATAACCGCAGTGGTCGAGCGCAGTCCTGTATTTCAAGCCGTCGACAACCACCAAGATAACCTTGTTCGACATCCGGGCCGATCCTTCCTACATAGAGAGACACAAGCTGTATCCAGAACACTCTCATTATCAGAAGGCACGATTATGACAAAGGACGATGTGAATCCGCCCATTGCGGAAAAACGCCCCACCAAAACGACAAATCACAATCATACCCGCGTTGATGATTATGCCTGGCTGAAGGACGACAACTGGCAAAATGTGATGCACAAGCCGGACCTGCTCAAAGCCGATATCCGTCAGTATCTGGAAGCCGAGAACGCCTACACCCAAGCGTGGATGACCGACACCTTGGGTTTGCCGGAAACGCTGTTCAATGAAATGCGGGGACGCATCAAGGAAGATGATTCGACCGTGCCCGACCGCGATGGCGCGTTCAGCTATTATGCGCGCTACGTCGAAGGCGGACAGCATCCGAAGTATTGTCGGGTGCCAAGCGACGGCGGCGCTGAAAGTATTCTTCTTGATGGGGATAAGGAAGCCGAAGGCGAAAGCTTTTACAGAATTGGTGCCTTTGCACATTCTCCCGACCATCGATTTGCGGCATATGGTGAAGACAAAAATGGCTCTGAAATTTATCAGATCCGCTTTCGGGAATTAAGCAGCGGCCAGGACCTTGATGATGTGCTCGGCAATGCCAGCGCCGATGTCGAATGGGCAGAAGACGGCAAGACCCTTTACTACACCATTCTTGATGACAGCCACCGACCCTCCAAGGTCATGCGGCATGTGCTGGGGACCCCCGTCGATCAGGACGCCCTGATCTTTGAAGAAACCGATCCCGGCCTATTTGTCGGCTTGTCGAAAACCGAAAGCCGTCGTTTTCTGCTTATCGACTCGCACGACCATGAGACAGCGGAAATACGGTTGATGCCGGCGGACGGCTCGGACACGCAGCCGGTTGTGATTGCACCCAGACGGGACGGTGTCGAATACAGCGTCTCTGAACATAATGACCGGTTGGTTATACTGACCAATGCCGACGGCGCCGAGGATTTCAAGATCGTGACCGTTCCGGCAGGTCAGCCGGGGCCGGAAAACTGGCACGATCTGATCGAACATAAACCCGGCACCCTGATCGTTGCGATGCAGGTGTTCGCCGATTATCTGGTGCGCCTTGAGCGGGTTGATGCGCTACCCAGAATTGTTGTCCGGAACTGGCTGACGCAGCAAGAATACACCGTCCGCTTTGAAGAAGAGGCCTATTCGCTCGGCCTTGAAGGCGGATATGAATATGCCACCGACAAGCTCAGAGGTTCCTATTCATCGCCGACCACACCCAGACAGGTTTTCGAATTCGACATGCGGACCGGTGAGCGGACCATGCTCAAACAGGACGAAGTGCCGTCCGGGCACAACCCGGCCGATTACATCACGCGCCGCATTCAGACCGTCGCGCCGGATGGCGAACTGGTGCCGGTAACGGTCCTCTACCGTGCCGACATGGTGCTCGACGGATCGAACCCGATCTTGCTGTATGGCTATGGCAGTTACGGCGTGTCGATGCCGGCCGGATTTCAGACGGCCAGACTAAGCCTGGTTGATCGCGGTTTCGTTTATGCCATCGCGCACATCCGCGGCGGCATGGAAAAAGGCTATCGATGGTATACGAACGGCAAGCGCGAGAAAAAACTGAACACCTTCACGGATTTCATTGCGGCTGCCGAAGGTCTGATTGCGGAAAACCTCGCCCGGCCCGGTAACATCACGATCCATGGCGGCAGCGCCGGTGGCATGCTGATGGGGGCTTGCATAAACATGCGGCCTGAACTTTGGCGATGCGTGGTCGCCGATGTGCCGTTCGTTGATGTGCTGTCGACCATGAGCGACACATCGCTGCCGCTGACCCAGATTGAATGGCCGGAGTGGGGCAACCCGATCAGGGACGAGGCCGCGTACACTATGATCCTGTCCTATTCCCCCTATGACAATGTCGAGGCCAAAGCGTATCCGCCGATGCTGGCGACCGGCGGCTTGACCGATCCCAGGGTCACCTATTGGGAACCGGCCAAATGGGTCGCCAAGCTCAGGGCCTGCAAGACCGATCAGAATCCGTTGCTGTTGAAAATCAATATGAGTGCAGGCCATGGCGGTGCAGCGGGCCGGTTCGACCGTCTTGAGGAACTGGCGTTCAATTACGCCTTCGTACTGAAGGCGTATGGCATCATGCACTGAGGTTCACAAAGGGCATGTCTCGTCCATATGTATAGTGACGGCCGCCGCCTCAATAATGTGGCGGGCGACGATCGCCTTCATGTTCCGGGTCGATGTCGGCCTTGGTTGCCTCAAGTCTTGAAAGCTCGCGCTTCAAACCATCGATCATGGTCCATTGTTTGGTGATGACGTCGCTCAGTTCGTGCAGCATCTGTTCCTGATGCGCGACCATCATTTCCAGGGAATTCAGCCGGTTTGTGATGTCCTCGGTCATGGCATGTCCTGTCGGTTCATCGGGTCGCCCCGCGTGCGGTGATTTCCCAAAGATCGACAACCCGGCCTCCCTGCACCACCACGAACCAGTCATACAGGTTCACGGTCGGATCGCAGTGTCCCGGGATCAGGCGGATTTTTTCGCCGAGGGCGACGGTGCGCGCGGCATCTTGCAACATTAATGTGCCATGATCATCGGACGGTCCCTGATAACAGGCGCCCGGTATGTC
>JANRAT010000152.1 GCA_030727885.1 Rhodospirillales bacterium
GCCTTGCTGTGCAGCGGTATGTACGATCTTGAACCGGTGCGGTTATCGGCGCGCAGCAGCTATGTCGCCTTTACCGACGAGTCCGAACAGGTGCTCAGCCCGATGCGGTATATGGAACAATGGACCACGCCCACCATTGTTGCCCATGGCACCTATGAGACCCCGGAATTCATGCGGCAAACCGTGGATTTTGCCGAGGCGTTGCGCAAGCGCGGCAAGCTGGTGGACTCGATCATTGCGGAAAACTGCAATCATTTCGAGATTCTGGAGACGCTTGCCAACCCCTACGGTCTGCTTGGACTGGCTGCCCTGAAAATGATTGAACGGGATTAGGCGTTTTCTTTTTGATCTCGTAATTCCGAGCGTGCACTGTGCCGGGAACGGTTAAGCTGGAAAACAGCATTGGTCTTAAACACGACAAGGAAAGTGAAACTTCGACATGGACATACGCAAGAAGGGTTTTTTCAAGGAGACGATTTCGACGGACGCTTTCGGCAAGGCCTGCGATCCGATTGACCGTGTTGTTGCCTTTGCGGTCATCAAGAACCCGTTTGCCGGCCAGTTCGTTGAAGACCTGTCCCAGTTGTTTCACATCGGCGGCAAGCTCGGCGACGAGCTTATGGGCGAGGCCGTCGGCATGCTGAAGGGCGCGCCTGTCAGCTATGGCAAGGCGGCGATTGTCGGCGTTAACGGCGATCTCGAGCACGGCGGGGCGACGATTCACCCGAAACTCGGCAAGCCGATGCGCGCCGCGGTCGGTGGCGGCAAGGCGCTGATCTGTTCCAATGCAAAGGTTGCCGGTGTCGGCGTCGCCATCGACATTCCGCTCGGGCACAAGGATGAAGCCTGGTCGTTTGATCATTTTGATACCATCACGGTGATGGTTGCCGACGCCCCGCGTGCCGATGAAATCGTCGTCTGCATGGCGGTTGCCGATGGCGCCCGACCGAACCCGCGCGTTGGCAGCGGCCCGATCACCGACTGATTGTTCCCGGCACGTTGAGATCGCTGGTTTCGCGAATACCCCGGACGCGGGGGCTTTTGCATGGCCGATAGGCTTCGCGGTTCCAGGGGCTGCATCCATATTGATTTGAACGATATGTGAATCACCTATATCGATTAGATTAATGTAAATGGTCAGGGTATCAATTTCGCTCAACCGGACCTGTTACAATGAATGGAGCACACTCTTGGAAAACATCTCAGTTCTCGCCCGTGAAACCAAAATTCTCATTTTTGATCAATACGGCACCGTCGTCGACATGCAGGGCTGCCTGACCGAGGCCGCGACACCGTTCCTGAAAGACAAGGGCTGGAAAGGCGAAGCCCACCGTTTCGTGACGTGGTGGCGCCGCACGCATTTCGAGAACTCGATGATCGATGCGCTGTGTGAACGCGGCCACACGCCTTACCGTCAGATCGGCCATCGCGCCGTTTCGTTCGTCATGGACCGCTGCGGCATTGAATACACGCAGGCCGAGGTTGAGTGGCTGGTCAGTCAGATCGAATCCCTGAAGCCTTTCCCGGATGTGCTTGCGGCGCTGCAGAAACTGCGCGATGCCGGCTACAAGCTGGCGATTCTGTCGAACGGTGACCGCGACATGCTGGAAGCGGCCAAGCCGCACATCGGTTTCAAGATGGACTTCACGATTTCCGTTCAGGAATCCGGGTTCTTCAAGCCGCACTGGCAGACCTATGCTTCCGCCGAGCGGATCACCGGTGAAGAACGGACGAGCTGCCTGTTCGTCGCCAACCACGCGTTCGACTGCATTGGCGCCAAATCCTACGGTATGCGGACGGCCTTCATCGACCGTCGCAAGCGCCCGTTCGGCGAAACGCCGCATCAGCCGGACATGATCGTCGAGGATTTCAAGTCCCTTGCCGCAGCCTTGACCGGGGCCTGACATGCGTCCCCTTGAGGCCATCAAGGTTCTGGATCTGACCCGCGTCGTCGCCGGTCCTTACTGCACGATGATCCTTGGTGACATGGGGGCTGATGTCATCAAGGTCGAGCACCCGAAAGACGGTGATGACTCGCGTGGCTTTGCACCCCCATACCAGGGGGATCAGGCGGCGTATTATCTCTCGGTCAATCGCAACAAGCGGAGCCTCACGCTTGATCTGAAAAGCCCGAAAGGTCAGGACATCCTCTGGCAACTGATTGAGGGCAGCGATGTTCTCGTCGAAAACTTCCGGCCGGGCGTGATGGCCCGGCTGGGGTTTGGATACGATGACGTTGCCCGCCGCAACAAGGGCATCGTCTATTGCTCCATATCCGGTTTCGGCCAGACCGGACCGCAACGTGACAGACCCGGTTATGACGTGATCGTTCAGGCGGAATCCGGGATTATGGACCTGACCGGCCCGGCCGATGGCGCCCCCCACAAGGTCGGCACCTCGATCGCCGATCTGGTGACCGGCCAGACAGCCGTCAACGGCATACTGGCCGCTTTGCTGGTCAAAAATACGACGGGGCAGGGCCAGTTCATCGACATTTCGATGCTGGAGGCTACGAGCGCACTGCTCACGTTCAATGCCAGCATCTACTTTGCGACCGGTGAAGCGCCAAAGCGGCGCGGTAACGGGCACGCAACGATTGTCCCTTACGAGGCTTTCGAAACATCGGACAAGGCCTGGATCAATCTTGGGGTGGCGAACGATTCATTGTGGAAACGTTTCTGCACACTGGTCGGTCGTGATGATCTGCAGAACGATCCCCGCTTCGCCCTGGCCCCGGACCGGGTGGCGAACCGGGATGTTCTGGTGCCGATTGTTGCCGCGTTGATGAGATCGAGACCGCGTGACACATGGATACGTGAGCTTGAAGCCGCGGGCATTCCCGCAGCAGCGATCCGCACGGTTGCCGAGGTTTGTGAAAGCGATGTGCTGCGGGCGCGCGACATGATCACCGAAATGCCGCATGCCACGGCCGGTCCGGTCAAAGGGATCAAGTCACCGCTGCATATGAGCGGATCGCCCCTTGACCGGTATGTTGCTCCGCCAATCCTTGGTGAACACTCGGGGGAAATCCTCCGCGAACGGTGCGGATTGGGTGACGAAGAAATCGCGCAACTGCGCAAAGAGTCCGTTATTTAGGCCATCTGCATGGATGGCAAACAGACGAAGAAAGATCGACGCTGAAGTCTGCCGCATGAACGGAACGAAGGCACCGAAACATGAACCTGAGAAAAATCGACCTCAATCTTCTGGTTTATTTTGATGTGCTGATTCAAACCCGCCATGTCTCGCGCGCCGCCGAAAGGCTGGGTGTCGGACAATCGGCGATGAGTGCGGCGCTCGGCCGGCTCCGCGAATTGTTTGATGATCCGCTGCTGGTGCGGCAGGGCCATGAGATGGTGCCGACCCGGCGCGCGCTCCAGCTCGAGACCGAAGTCCGCAATGTGCTGCGCGAAATCGAAAACGTCATCGAGCCGCCGTCCGCATTTGATCCCGCCGTCAGTGAACGCGGCTTTCGCGTCAGGATGTCGGATCTTCTGACGTTTCTGATGCTGCAGGATTTTGTCCAGATCCTAGAAAGCCAGGGTCCCGGATTGAAGCTGACGATAGATCATCTGTCACCGGACCAGACCACGGATGCGCTTGTGCGCGATGAAATCGACGTCGCGATCAGCACCGGGTTGGAAGTGCCGAAATCAGTACTGATGTCGAAAATCTATCGTGATTCCGTCGTCTGCCTTGCCCGGCCGGACCTCAAGGTGCAGAAGCAGCTGGCCAGCGCCGAGAGCTTTGCCGCCCTGCCGCAGGTGCGGGTTTCGCAAAGCCCCCTTGATCATCGGTTCGCCGATCAGCAGTTGAGCAAAATGGGGCTGAAGCGGAATGTTTCGATCACCGTCCCGCACTGGCTTGCGGTCCCCGATATTCTCTGTGCGACCTCGCTTGTCGCGGCGGTGCCGGCGTCATTTGCGAAGCGCGTGGTCGAGAAGTATCCGCTCTGCATCCGCAAACTGGATGTTTTCGAAAATGAATTCGACTGGTCGCTTTACTGGCATTCCCGCTACCATAATGATCCGGCGCACAAATGGTTCCGTGACCAGCTGATGGCTTCCGGCGCGCGGCAATTCGGCAAGTCGGCTAAGGGCCCGGGCAAGTAATGCCCCAATCCCGACCGGGGAGCGTCAAGCGTCATCCCTCTCATGGCGGACCGGCGACGGCGTGATGGTATCACGGAATTGTGGCTAGAAATCCGAATGGTTCTAAAGTAGCATCCCTGTGTTGTTCTTTGGCTTGAGCGTCGATTGGCTGCGATGCCGGGAGATTGGCTTACGCGCAACCTTTTGAGGTTCTGGTTCTAATGCGACTCCTGAAACAGATCGGTATTCTCGTCGTTATCGGTGCCATTGCTGGCGGTGGCTATTACGGCTGGCAGGTGTATGGCACCGGTCCTAAAAGTGCTGCCAAGGATGCAGGCAAACCCAAGGAACGCGCCGTTGGTGTCGAGCTCGCCACCGCCGGCTACCGTGATCTTGATGTCGTGATCGAAGCGGTCGGTTCGACCCGTGCCCGGCGCACCGTCGAGATCACGCCGCTCGCCACCGGACGGGTGACCGAGGTCAAGTTCCGTGCCGGACAGGCGGTCAAAGCCGGTGATGTCCTGCTGAAGCTCGACGATGAAATCCAGCGCGCCGATCTGATCGAGGCGGAAGCCCGCCTGACCGACGCCGAATCCTCACTGAAGCGGTCCGAGACCCTCAAAAAACAGAACGCCATCGCCGCCGCCACCGTCGACAATCTGGTTGCGCAAGTCGCCATCGCCAAAGCCGAGCGCGACCGCACTGCCAAGCGGTTGCGGGATCGCTTTGTCCGCGCACCGTTTGACGGCGTCGTCGGTTTTTCGGAAGTCGAGTTGGGGACGCGGGTCGAAGAGGGCAACATCGTCACCGTGCTCGACGACCTGTCCGTGGTCGAGGTTGAGTTCTCGCTGCCGGAAAGTCTGTTCGGCAAGGTCGCCGTCGGCAAACGTGTCGTCGCCAAGGCAGCGCCGTTCCCGGCTCGCGATTTCGATGGCCAGATTGATACCATCAACAGCCGTGTCGACCCCATTTCCCGTTCGTTCAAGGCGCGTGCCGTGATCGCCAACGATGACCGGGCCCTGCCGGCCGGCATGTTCGTACACCTGAGCGTCGTCATCGATGCCGACAAGGCGCTGACGGTGCCCGAAGAAGCCGTCGTCGTAAACGGCAGCCGCGCCTATGTCTTCGCAATCATCGAAGACGGTAACAAATTGCGGGCGCAGCAGCGTTTTGTCACCATTGGCCGCCGCTCGTTCGGTTATGTCGAAGTGCTGGATGGCGTCGACGACGGCGAACGTGTCGTCATTCGCGGCGTCCAGAAAGTTCGTGACGGCGCGCTGATCAAGGTTGAGGCCGCACCGAGCTTGCAAAAGGCACCAAATAACGCCGCCGGCACCTGAGCCGACGATGAAGCGCGTTGAATTCGACCTTTTCGGACCGCTGCGCGATGGCAGGGATATTTTTGGAGTGCTAGGGACATGACGCTTTCCGAACTGTCGATCCGCCGACCGGTACTGGCAATCGTCACCAGCCTGCTGATCATCACCGCCGGTGCGGCGGCGCTGCTGAATATTCCGATCCGCGAACTGCCCGACGTGGATTCCGCCGTGGTTACGGTAACCACGACCTACACCGGCGCCTCACCGCAGATCATTGATACCGACATCACCGAAGTCATTGAAAGCTCGGTCGCCGGCGTATCCGGCATCAAGAGTATAGAGTCGCAAAGCCGTCGCGGCCGCAGCCGTACCGTCATCGAATTCGAGACCGGCCGCAACATCGATGAAGCCGCCAACGACGTTCGCGATGCCGTCGGCCGGGTGCGCGGCAATCTGCCGGACGGTGTCGACGAGCCGACCGTCGTCAAGAACGACAGTGACTCAGATCCGGTGATGCGCCTTGCGGTGTCATCAACCAAGCATTCGCCCGAGGAAATATCAGACTACGTTTCAC
>JANRAT010000153.1:0-883 GCA_030727885.1 Rhodospirillales bacterium
GATCAAGCCGAAGCCTGAGAAAAAGACCAATGTTGTTTCGATGGCGCAGTTGCGCCCCGGTATGTGCGTCTGGCCTACCGGTGACCCGGCAACCGATGATTTTCATTTCTGTGGCGATAAGGTCGCTGCCGGACGGCCGTATTGTGAAACCCATTGCGAGCGGGCTTACGTCAAGCCATCCAAGGATGACCGCCGCAAGCGTGCGGTCAACGGCTGAACCCATCCCTTGACCCAATCGTTCATCGGCGTATGCTCTGCCTATGACGACAATATTTCTGCACCGTGTGATCGGACGAATTATGGACCCGGTGACCCTCTGAGGTCGCCGGGAGACGCATGTGTTTTGCATATGCGCTTGAAGTCAGATCCACCAGCGAAAGAATTGTGTCATGAGCACCCAAGCAAGCCGTTCTGCAACGGCCGAAGATCCGAAGACATTCACAGCCTGTTTTTCCATCGTCGCCAGCAGCGACCCCAATGCGCTGAGTCGGATTCTGGAGCCGTTCACCAAGCGCGGCCTGACACCGTCACACGTTTACGCACTGTGTACGGGGCCGGTATTGGAGGTGCTGCACGTCGATCTGCAACTGCAGAACGCCGATGCCGAGACCGCCTGGCGGTTGGCCAACGACCTGCGCGGGCTGTATCTGGTGCAGACCGTTCTGACGTCGGAAAAGCGGCACGCCGACAACGGTTGAACATGCTGGAGGCTATTCGTTGAGCCTGATTGATCGCCTGGAAGCTTGCGCGCAGTTTTCAGCGGGAGCCTATCGACCCTTTGACGTGGCCGGACGACAGGTCGGGCAGATCCGCCATGACTTCGCAGAGACGCTGAAGGCTTATCCGGACGTGTTCGTGATTGTGGACACCGGCGTTTCGTTGG
>JANRAT010000153.1:893-5984 GCA_030727885.1 Rhodospirillales bacterium
GCCGTCTCTGCTGGAGCCTTCAGATAGAACGGCAGCCGTCGCTTCTGTCCTCGAAGACCTGCACGCTCAGGGCATGTTTCCCGGATGGCGCGGAGAACATTACCCGGTCTCAGAAAGCTATTATGCCGAGCCCCTGCTGACGATAGAGAGAGCGACAGTGCCGAAATTCGGGACCATGGGGTATGGAGTGCATATCAACGGCTTTGTGCGTGATGCCGGTGGGCTGAAAATGTGGATCGGCAAACGGTCAATGAAAAAACAAACAGGCCCCGGCAAGCTCGACCAGATTGTTGCCGGCGGCTTGCCCGTCGGTATCTCTGTCTGGAAAAACCTGCTGAAGGAATGCGGCGAGGAAGCCGGTATGCCGATCGCGCTTGCGGAAAAGGCGGTGCCAATCGGAACCGTTTCATACCTGACCGAAAAAGCGGAAGGACTGCGGCACGATGTGCTGTTCAATTACGACATCGCGCTACCCGGCGACTTCCAGCCTACGCCGACGGATGGCGAGGTTGATGCCTTCTATCTGTGGCCGATTGAAGACGTGATGCAGCGGATTCGCGAAACGGATGATTTCAAATTCAATGCGGCGCTGGTCATCATCGATTTCGCGATTCGCCATGGGGTGCTGACGCCGGAAGATCCCGAGTATATCGCCGTCACCGAGGGCATGCGATTGGGTCGGGCTGGTCGCCTTGGGGCACGATGAGAGGATTTATGCGCATGGCGAAGATATTGAAAGTTGTGCATCCAGTAATGGCTTGGGTAAAATAAAAACATGGATACTGCACCGCGCCATATGGACCTGTACCCGAAGATTGAGCCTTATGACCGCGGCATGCTGGATGTCGGCGACGGACACCAGCTGTATTATGAGCAATCCGGTAATCCGTCAGGCGTCCCGGTTGTCTTTCTGCACGGCGGGCCCGGTGCAGGCTCAAACCCGGCGCATCGGCGCTTCTTTGATCCAGAATTTTACCGGATTGTGATTTTTGATCAGCGGGGTGCCGGGCGGTCCAGGCCGTTTGCCTCGCTTGAGTGCAATACAACGGATCACCTCGTCGGCGATATCGAACTCTTGCGCCAGCATCTGAATATTCATTCCTGGCTCGCTTTTGGCGGGTCATGGGGTTCGACACTGGCGCTGGTTTATGCGCTCAGGCACGCGGACCGGTGTCTGGGGCTGGTACTCAGAGGGATTTTCCTGGGCTCGAAAGCGGAGCTGGACTGGTTTTTATATGGGATGCGCGTTGTCTTTCCAGAAGCGTGGCGGCGGTTTTCGGAATTCATTCCAGCAGCAGAGCAGGGTGATCTGATGTCTGCTTATCATGCAAGGCTGGTTGATCCGTCGCCGGATGTTCATATGCCGGCAGCCGCGTATTGGGCCGGCTATGAAACGTCCTGCTCAAACCTGCTGGCGTCGCCGAGCGAGGTGCCGCCGCAGGCTTCAAGCGGTGCGCTGTCCCTGGCCCGGATCGAGGCGCATTATTTTGTAAATGGCGTGTTCATTGGTGACAGCGAAATCCTGGATGGCGTCGCATCAATCCGGCATTTGCCGGCGGTTGTGGTGCAGGGGCGTTATGACATGGTGTGCCCGATCAAAACTGCCGATGCACTGGTGCGCGCCTGGCCCGAGATCGATTACCGCATCGTTCCGGATGCCGGTCATTCGGCGATGGAACCCGGTATTCGTTCGCAACTGGTGCGCGCCACTGAAAGCATGAAAGACCTTATCTGAAATGACCCTTGCTGGGGCTCCGATCAAGGTACGATTTCCTGCCTGCGTGGGCGTCAGTGGAATGGATTTGTTTCGGGGACTGGCCTTGGCATTGCTGGTCGTGATGGCCCGTCCGGCCATCGCCGACGGGACTTTCAGCCTCGCCAAGGGTCCCGCGTATCTGACTTTTTCCGGGGGTCTTTTTGATGTGCGCAAGCAAAAGGACCAAAGCGGCGAGTTCTCTCTCGAGTATCGTTCGGATGTGCAATTGGGCTGGTTTAAACCGTTTGCCCATGCCGCATACGTGACCAACGGCATGAGCTTTCTCGGTGCCGGCGTGCTGGTTGATCTGCAGGTCGGCAAGAACTGGATCATTCAGCCATCCATTGCACCGACATGGTGGCGCGGCAAAACCGATGATCTTGATCTTGGCTATGCCCTGGAAATCCGGTCCCGTCTGGAAGTTGCCTATCGGTTTCCCGACAAATCGCGCCTTGGCCTCTCCTTCTCGCACACGTCAAACGGGGCCATGGGCAATCCCAACCCTGGCGTCGAGTCCTTGATGCTCAACGTTTCTGTGCCGATGGATATGATCGGTCGTTAGTGCCAGATCTGAGCGCCAAACGCGAGCGGATTGCCTTGGCCTTGCTGCTGGTGTAGTCAAACCTGACGCGCCCGTAGCTCAGCCGGATAGAGCACCAGATTCCTAATCTGGGGGTCGTGGGTTCAAATCCCGCCGGGCGCACCATTTTCAATGCGCGCCCTTGTATGGATGCGAGGTTCGAGCGTTGCTCGAACCGGGCGCACCAACATTCTCACGAACACATACCGTCACCCCGGCGCAGGCCGGGGCCCAGCATGGCGGCTTGAGCGGATTCCAGTCATCGCTGGAATGACAGCGTGCGGGGATCACCGCGTGCTCAATACCAAACTGTAACCGAAAAGCCTCGCCGATCCCGGCGGGGCTTTTTTATTTATGAAAGGACCAGACAAATTGACGACGAATTTCTCTGTCAAATCACTGTTGGCGTCGAACACGAACGTCGATCTCGATGATAGCATGAAGACCAAGCTCGCGTTACGGCGGCTCGGGTATTACAAGACGCCCAGCTACGGCATGACGTCTTATCCGGACGCGCAGCTGTTCGTTGCTGTTGGCGACCTCCAGGCCGACAAAGGTATGCGCCGCACCGGAGAAATTCGGCCTGGTGACGATACCGAGAAAGCGATCCGGATGGCATTGGATGCGACATCGCCGAACGTTTTGGATAATCCGGCGAAATCGGGCAAATACATCTGGCGCACGCGCGGCGACGGCAAGGTCCGCTCCAAACATGCCGAACGGGACGGCAAGGTCTTCGATTGGGATAATCCGCCCGAAGGCGGCCATCCCGGCGAAGCGCCCAACTGCCGGTGTTGGGCAGAGGATGTGACGGACAAAAAAGGGGCATGTGCGCGGCTTAAGCTTCAGCTCGAAGTTGACGGAAGTAACCTTGACGCTGCTAAGACGCGTTTCAACATCCATGATACTCGGGTGAATGAACAATCCATAAAACTTGAAGCAAACCGAAAGCAGAAGGCGAAGCTCGCGACTGAGGCTCGCGTGTACTATAGCGGTGCTTCAATTGAGGCACTCATACGGCGGCGGCTAAACCCGGGTGCGCCCGCCGATCTCGTCAGGATACTGGCCGCGTATGGGGAACTGGAACTGGAATACGTGAGGTGCCCCTAGATTTGTAGACGCTTTCTTCCCTAAATTTGAGGCAAGGAGGCCGATATGAGCAAAGCCAATTTCAGTGACGATTTCAAACGTGACGCGGTGCGTCAGATCACCGAGCGGGGTTATCCCGTCTCGGAGGTATCAGAGCGCCTTGGTGTAAGTACGCATTCGCTCTACGCCTGGAAGAAGAAGTTCTCGCAACCTTCCGGCGGCGATGACAAGGATGCGGAGATCCGGCGATTGAAGCGCGAGTTGTCGAGGGTCACCGAGGAGCGCGACATCCTAAAAAAAGCCACCGCGTATTTCGCCAAGGATGCAAAATGAAGTACGCGTTTGTCGCCGCGCATCGTCCCCGGTTTCCGGTGCGAACGATGTGCCATTGCCTCTGCATCCATCCCAGCGGGTTTTATGCCTGGCTGAAGAACCCATTGAGCAGCCGGGCCAGGGAGGATGCGCGCCAGACCGCATTGATCAAGCAGTCCTGGGAGGACAGCGGCAAGGTTTACGGCTATCGCAAGCTGCATGACGACCTGCGCGACCAGGGCGAACGCTGTTCGCCGAACCGGGTTGCGCGGTTGACGAAGTTGGCGGAGATCAAGGCGCAGATCGGCTACAAGCGCCGCCCCGGCCGTTACGGCGGCAAGCCGGCGATCGTCGCCGAGAACCAACTCGCGCAGAACTTCGATGTCGCAGCACCGGATCAAATCTGGGTCACGGATATCACCTACATTCGTACGCACGAAGGATGGATGTATCTGGCCGTGGTCATCGACCTGTTCTCACGCCGTGTCGTCGGTTGGTCGATGCGGTCCCGGATGACGACGGACCTGGCCTTGCAGGCCTTGCTGATGGCGGTATGGAGACGAAAGCCGAAGAGCACCGTCACGATCCATTCGGATCAGGGCAGCCAATTCACCAGTCGTGAGTGGCAAATGTTCCTTCAGCAGCACAATCTGGACGCCAGCATGAGCCGTCGCGGCAATTGTCATGACAACGCTGTCGCCGAGAGTTTCTTCCAGCTGCTGAAACGTGAGAGGATCAGACGGAAAACCTACGCCAATAGGAACGATGCCAGACAGGACGTGTTCGAATACATTGAGATGTTCTACAATCCGAAGCGCAAACACACTAACAACGGGATGCTGTCGCCCGTCGAGTTCGAACGGCAGCATAAAATGAATGTGGAAGGTGTCTAGCAAACTAGGGGCACCTCAGGATTAATATATTCTTTGGGGCAGAGCGAAGCCCTTTGAAAGCCTCATTATTCGGTTTGGGTAAGCTTCCCAATAAGACTTTTGATGCGCGAGTGATCGAGAACGTCAATGAGAAAACTGAGCCATTCGAGGATGTCTAGAAAATTTGGGGCTGTTCAAAGCAGATTTTCCTATCAGTGATTTGATCGTTCAGCTAATCGCCAAGAGCAGCCATTGATAATAGAGAGGCATAATCATATTCATTCAGCAACCTATAAAGTCGTCGAAAAAGGATGAAATGATTTCAAAATCGATGCGGCCGGTGGCTTCAAAGACTGGGATATGCCTCAACACCGGCAAATAATCGGCGGGATCGGTTTCGACGATACCTGTTGGCGCGTCGGCGCCATCGGGGATAAAGAACGGTCCCGGCGCTTTCATCACGGCGGCCAGCAGATCCGGTC
>JANRAT010000154.1 GCA_030727885.1 Rhodospirillales bacterium
GTATCTTCGTCAATCTTGGCGATATCACCAGCCGGGACAGCACCGGCGTTGTTGATCAGAATATCCACACGAGGCAAAGCTTTGATCAATGTCTCGGCAGCGCCGGATACCGCCATGTCCATCGCGGTAACCGCAACTGAAACGCCGTGCTTGCGGCTGAGGACTCCCGCCGTCTCCGCAAGTGCCACCGGGTCGCGGGCGACAAGATGAAGATTACATCCCTCCTGCGCCAGTGACGCAGCAATCCCTTTCCCGATCCCTTTCGAGCCGCCTGTTATCAAGGCCAGCTTGCCTGCCAGATTAAGATCCATGATTCACTTCATACTCCGGTTATTCGAATTGAGGTCACCCGTCATACCGCCCTGCTACAATATAATAATTATGGCCGGTTTCGTGCAGCGGGCGCATCAGCGAACTGCGCATCCCTTGAATCTGTCTTATACGTTTCTTGGCAACCGGCCTACTGGGGGGTCCTTGCGCTGGTGATAATTTATTTCGAGCGGAAAGCATGATGGCACCAGTTTCTCGAAAAAGGCTTCGTCCTCGGCCGTAAAGTCATGCTTGAGTGACCCAAGGTATGCCTTCCAATGGGCCAAAGTTCTTGGTCCGGCGATCACCGATGAAACAATGCGATTATTCAAAACCCAGTTGAGCGACAGATCGCCCGCGGTCATGCCTTTGGCTTCTGCGCGCTGTTTGATTTTGGCGGCAATCTGCAAGGCTTCCGGGGTATAGACCTCGCCATAGGTCGTCAGTTCCTTGGTACCACGTTTGGTGTCTTTTGCAGACGTGACATCAAGACCGAACTTGCCGGTCAGCACGCCTCGCGCCAGCGGACTGTAGGGCACCGCACCGATCCCGTAGGCATGACATGCCGGCAGGTATTCAAATTCGGCAACCCTGTACAGGGCATTGTAAAAAGGCTGCGCGATCACCGGCTTTGGCACATTCAACTCGCGGCAGAGATGCACCATCTCGGCAATTTTCCAGGCGCGGAAATTACTAAAGCCCCAATAGCGGACTTTCCCGGAACGGATCAGGTCTCCCATAGCGTCGATGGTTTCGGCCAGCGGGGTCGTCGGATCAGCACGATGCAGATAATAGATATCGACATAATCCGTGCCGAGCCTTTTCAAGCTACCATTCAGCCCATCAATCATCCAGGCCCGGCTTAACCCTTTCTGATTGGGGCCGTCGCCGATAGCTTTGCTGCCGAGCTTGGTGGCAATGATCCAGTCATGCCGGTCTTTGCGGATCAGCTTACTGAGGATTCGTTCGGATTCCCCTCCGACATAGGATTCCGCCGTATCGATGAAATTGATCCCAGCGTCGCGGGCCGATGCGACCATTTTCGCCGCCACGGCTGCACTGGTCTGGTTGCCGAAGGTCATGGCCCCCAGACAGATTGGTGAGACCTTGAGGCCGCTGCTGCCGAGTCCGACGTATTTCATTCGTTCACCCTCTGATTATAGTCTTGCAGATCACCCCTGCTCTTCAAGCCGGTCCGTCGCCGGTGGCGGCGTGCGGCTGAGCGCCGCGATTTCTGCGTGCAACGCCGGCGTCATTTCGATGTCCGGGGATTGCAGGGACGGCATCAACTGCTCAATACTGCGGGCGCCGATGATCGGACAGGTGACCGCCGGATGAGCTGCGGCCCAGGCGACCGCCAGACTGACCGGATGCACGCCCCGAGCTTTAGCGAATGCCGAAAAATTACCGGCGGTGTCAAAAACCCAGTCTTCACCGTACCGTTTGGTATATTCCTGGTTGCTCATCAGTCGGCCCTGTTCCGGGCGCTGCCCTGGGCCATATTTGCCGCTGAGCAAACCACCGCCGACCGGGCTATAGGTAATCACGCCAAGATTTTCTTCTTGTGCAAGTGGGAATATTTCCGCTTCTGCCTGACGCTTCACCAGCGAATACATCGGCTGGATCACATCGAAGCGCGGCCAGCCCATGCGTTCGGAAATGCCAAGCCCTTTGGCGACTTGCCAGGCTGAATAATTGCTGGCACCCAGATAAACAACCTTGCCCTGGGAGACGAGGTTTTCCAGCGCCCTGAGAGTTTCCTCAAGCGGCGTGTGTGCATCCCAGCGGTGCATGAAAAGAACATCAAGGCGGTCAGTGCCCAGTCGTTTCAGGCTGTCTTCGACAGCCTGCGCAATGTGCCGGCGATTACCGCCGCGGGCATTAATATCTGTGCCCATCGGCACGAAGCATTTGGAGGTGATGACCAGTTCGTCACGTTCCGAAGCCATCAGCTTGCCAAGGATTGTTTCCGCCTTGCCTTTGGAATAGCCGTTCGCGCAATCGAAGAAATTGATCCCGGCGTCGCGGCATGCCTTATACATCTTGGCCGACTCAGCTTCATCGGCGTCACCGCCGAACGACATGGTGCCAAAACACAACTGCGAAACCTGAACGCCGGTCTTGCCGAGCCATTTGTATTGCATGTTATCCCCCCGTCTTTTTAAGCCATTTAAATACACATGTAGTGCATCCGGTTGCATAGACAAGAGAATATGAATTCAGCATCGTCAAGCATCTCTGCCCTTGGTTCGCGGATAAAGACGTCTTACCATTCCGCTGCACAAATACAGAAAGCACCGAATTCATGCCGAAAGACGCCGACACCGAAATCCCTCTCGTTGAAATTGCCAGCCGTTGGCTCTCAGAATTTGATGCGGCCCTCGCATCCAAAGACTACGCGGCTGCCATGGCATTGTTTCTACCCGAATGCCATTGGCGCGATATCCTTGCATTCGACTGGCGGATCGCATCGGTTAACGGCAAAGATGAGATTGCGGCAAAGCTGGAACGAACGCTTGCGCAAACAAGACCTGAAAATTTTCACCTTTCAAACGAACACGCCGCACCACGCTTGGTCATGCGCGCCGGCACCGACGCGATCGAAGTGATTTTCGACTTCAAGACCGCCGTCGGCACCGGCAGTGGTGTTGTCAGACTGCGTCAGGATGATACCGGTTCGTGGCTCGGATGGACGCTTTCAACGACCCTGCAGGCACTTGATGGATACCCTGAACGGACCAGTGCCAAGCGCACCGGTGGCGATGCTTTCAGCCGCGAATGGGGCGGCGACAACTGGCTTGATTTCCGCAATCGCCAGCGTGCCTATGCTGATCGCGATCCGGCTGTGCTGATCGTTGGCGGCGGTCAGGCAGGGCTTGGCGTTGCCGCCCGGCTGACCCACCTTGGCGTTGACACACTGATCATCGATAAACATGAACGGATCGGTGACAACTGGCGCACGCGCTATCACTCTCTGACCCTGCACAACGAAGTCTACGTCAATCACATGCCCTACATGCCGTTCCCGCCGACGTGGCCGGTCTATATTCCGAAAGACATGCTCGCCAACTGGTTCGAAGCCTACGTTGAAGCGATGGAGCTTAATTACTGGACCGGCACCGAAATGACGACCGGCAGCTACGATGCGAAAAAGGGTGAATGGGTTATCACGCTCAGGAAAAGCGACGGCACCGAGCGTATCGTCCGTCCGCGCCATGTCATCATGGCAACCGGTGCCAGTGGCATTCCAATCATGCCTGAATTGCCGGGGCTTAAGGATTTCAAGGGCGAGATCATGCATTCCGGCGCCTACACGACCGGGCACAAGTGGGCCGGCAAGAAGGCAATGGTGATCGGCACCGGAAACAGCGGCCACGATGTTGCGCAGGATCTGTATGCCTGCGGTGTCAGCACGACAATGATCCAGCGTGCCTCGACACACATTGTCAGCCTTACCGAAGCGCAACGGGTGTATTTGCTGTATGCCGAAGGCCCGTCTATCGATGACTGTGATCTGCTGGCAACGTCGTTTCCGTTTCCGGTCCTGAAGGTCGCCTATAAAAGAGCAACCGCCATGTCCAAGGAAATAGACAAGCCCCTGCTCGACAAACTCGAAGCACGCGGCTTTCGCACCAACGATGGTGTCGAGGACTGCGGTTTCCAGATGAGCTATCTGCAGCGCGGCGGCGGTTATTATTTTGACGTCGGATGCTCCGGACTGATCGCGGACGGCAAGATAGACATCGTTCAATATGACGATATCGACACATTCTGCGACAAGGGTGCACGCCTTAAGGACGGCACCATCATAGAAGCCGATCTGATCGTCATGGCGACCGGCTACAAGATGCAGCAGGAAACCGTGCGGCAGTTCATGGGGGATGAAATCGCCGATCGGACCGGGCCGGTTTGGGGGTTTAGCGACGGCGGCGAGTTGCAGAACATGTGGTGCCGCACGCCGCAACCGGGCCTTTGGTTCACTGCCGGCTCGCTTGCACAGTGCCGTATATACTCGAAATTCCTGGCCCTGCAGATCAAGGCAATCGAAGAGGGCCTTCTGGCTTAAAGAGCGATAGGGCCAAACTGGACCTATCAAACTCGGAAACTGGACGTATCGCTGGCACCATACTTGCCCTATACACGCGCCTATCAGGGCCGTGTTAAGCACCTGCCTGACAGACCTAAGCAAACAAATTGAATTGGGATGATATTCTTATGTCCAAGACCTTGACCGTGGCCGATCTGGCCGCAACTTTCGATGCCTTCAACCGTCACGACGTCGATGCCGTCATGAAGTGTTTCGCTGACGATTGCGTCTTTTATACGGTTGGCGGCGCCAATGTTTACGGCAACAAGATCGAAGGCAAAGCCGCCATTGCCAAAGCCTTCTCCGCCGTTTGGGCCGGCATGCCCGACGCAAACTGGGCGCATCACGGGCATTTCGTGCATGGGGATCGCGCCGTTTCAGAATGGACCTTCACCGGCACCAACGCTGACGGCATGCGCATCGAGGCGGAAGGCGTTGATCTTTTCACGCTGCGTGATGGCCAGATCGTCGTCAAACAGGCGTTCCGCAAAGACCGTCCGCTGATCAAAGTCTGACACTTAAGGTTATTGCTCTTCACCAGGAGTTATGACGATGCCGCAATCATTACGCCCGAAACATTGGCCCCGTGCCAGTTATGATCCTCACTATGACCCGCTGGTCGATGCCGGCCCGGGCCATAATCGCGATTATGCGCCGACCTACTGGATCGGCACCGCTGGGCCGCCACCGGGAGATGACGGTCCGGTATCCGGCGACATGGATGTTGATGTGGTGGTCGTCGGATCAGGCTACACCGGTTTGTCCTGCGCCATTCATCTGGCCAAGGATCACGGCATCAAGGCCACCGTGCTGGATGCCAACACCGTGGCCTGGGGCTGCTCGACCCGCAACGGCGGGCAGGCACAGATTTCTTCCGGCCGCCTAAAACGCTCGCAATGGATCGAACGCTGGGGTGTTGATGTTGCGAAGAAAATGCATAACGAAATTGCCGAGGCTTTCGACCTGTTCCGGGATCTGATCGGGTCCGGCGAATTTGACTGCGAACCACAGGAAGGCGGGCATTTCTATATCGCCCACAAGCCCGGCGTCATGGCCCGTCTGGAAAAGGAATCCAAGCTGCTGAATGACATCTTCGGCTATGGCTCGCGTATCATGAGCCGCGAAGAACTGCATGAGAGATTCGTCAAGGATCAGGAAGCAGCAGGTGCCATGCACGAGCCGGACGGCACTTCTATTCACGCAGCCAAACTGGCTTTCGGCTATCAAAATCTGGCCCGCAAGCTGGGCGCGACCGTCCACCCGGCAAGCCCGGTGATGGGCTGGAAGATCGTCGACGGCGTGCATCATCTGACGACACCGGGCGGCACCGTGCGCGCCCGCGCAGTCGCTCTGGCAACCGCCGGCTACACGCCGCCGGGCCTCAACAACCGCACCAAGAACCGCCTGATGCCGATCCTCTCCAACTCAATCGTGACGCGTCCGCTGAGTCCCGAAGAAAAAGAGGCCTGCGGCTTCCAGACCCTCTCGCCGCTGACCGATACACGCACCCTGCGACATTATTATCGACTGCTGCCGGACGACCGTGTGCAGATCGGC
>JANRAT010000155.1 GCA_030727885.1 Rhodospirillales bacterium
GCACAGGCCAAGACCCACCGGGTTTTCGGCTTTGATATTCGGTGAATTCCAGTGCGAACGGTCACGTACCGACGCAATCGTCGGCTTGGTGGTGCCGATCAGCTTGGAAATCTGGGCATCGGAAAGCTCGGGATAGTTTTTGACCAGCCAGGAAATGGCATTCGGACGATCGCCGCGCTTCGAGACCGGGGTGTAGCGAGCACCTTTCTGACGAACTTTCGGCTGCGGGATGTTCGGTTTGATCATCTGCAGCACGGCATTGGGATCGCCTTCACAGCGTTCGACTTCTTCGGCCGCCAGTGCACCGGCTTTAATCGGGTCAAGACCCTGCATGCCGATTGCAACGTCGCCGTCGGCAATGGCCTGGACTTCAAGCTCGTGCAGACCGACAAACTGGGCGATCTGATTAAACGTCAGGGTCGTGTTGTCGACCAGCCAAACGGCAGTGCCCTTAGGCATCAATGGATGCGCCATAACTCTTACCTCTCAAACTTCAGGGATTAACCGGATGGCACTCCGGTAAAATACGGCGCCTTTATAACGCTAGGTTCGGGTCTGGGTCAAAACATCATCGTAGTTTTATGACAGGAATATCATTCCACGCTGAGCATGATTTTGCCGATATGCGCATTGGATTCCATTAATTCGTGCGCCTCGCGCGCCTCGGAAAGCGGAAAAACCTTGTATATCACCGGCTTGACGCGCCCGGCCTCGATCAGCGGCCACACCGTTTTCTTCAGATGACGGGCAATTTCCCCTTTGCGTTCAACACTTTGTGATCGCAGGGTGGAACCGGTCAAAGTCAGCCGTTTGAGCATCATCGGCATGAAATTCACCTCAGCCTTGGCGCCCCGCATAAAGGCAATATTGACGATCCGGCCGTCCGGTGCCGCTGATTTGATGTTTTTTTCGATATAATCACCGCCGACCATATCCAGGATCACATCAACCCCTTTGCCGCGGCCGAACGCTCTGGCGGCTGCCACCCAGTCCTCATCACGGTAATTGACAGCCTGTTCGGCACCGAGATCCAGGCACGCCTGACATTTTTCAGCACTGCCGGCCGTGACAATCACCCGCGAGCCAAGCGCAGAGGCTATCTGGATGGCCGTTGTGCCGATACCGCTGGAGCC
>JANRAT010000156.1 GCA_030727885.1 Rhodospirillales bacterium
GGGCATGACTGACTCTGAGACTTTCAAAGGTCAGGGTTTTCAACGGCTCGGCGGCAACGCCGGGCCGTTTTCATTCAGGCTTAAAGTAACCAATTGGTAAGGGCCATTCGTGCTATACTGACGCTATGGAAAAATCAGTGAAATCACCGACCCTGTCATCGACATCGACGGCCGAAGACCGCGCCGATTACATCGTTGCACGCCTTGAACAGTTCATTCGCGATGGCCGCAAGGACGAACAGGGCATGTCATTCGACAAGTGGAAGCAGATGGCGCGCTCGGAAATTGCCATTGCCGTAGCCGAAGCCGAACTGTCCCAGCAGCATGACGAGTTGCATTCCAAACGTGTGTTGTTTGTGGCTGCCACCTCGATGATCACCATCGGCTTCTGGGGCACGGTCACCAGCATGGACAAGCTTGATTATCTGATCGGTGCGGTGATCTGCGGGCTGGCCGGAATCCTGTTGATGCTTGCCGTCGGTGAGTGGCGCCTTCGCAGCTGGTCAGAACGCCGTGCAGCAAAAAAGCGCCGTGAAATTCTGGGCCGCATCGAAAGCCTGAACCGGCGCATCAAGCGCCTGGAGAAAGAACTCGAAGCCGAAGCCGACGACTACGAAGAAATGCTCAAAAAAGTCACCAAGCGCCGGAGTGCACTCAGTCTTGGCGACAGGGGCAGATCCTAGATCGCTTTATCCAGCGCCTGAACCAGTCGTTCAACCTCAGCAATCGTGTTGTAGTGCGCCATCGAACAGCGAATGACGCCGTCCTCGGCATCGATACCGACCGCTTCGACCAGTCTGCGGGCATAGAAATCCCCATGCCGAACAGCGACGTGATCAGACGCAACGGCCAGCGCGATGTCTTCGGATTTTCGTCCTTCTACAACGATTGAAAACGTCGGTGCACGGTCTTTGGTGTCTGCGCTGCTCCGACCGATGATGCGAACATTGTCCTTTGCGTTCGCCCAATCGGTGAAGACTTTGGCAAGCGTGCCTTCGTGCCGGGTGAACAACTCGTACACGGCGCGGGTCCGGGAAAACAGATCGTTCGGCAAATCGTCCAGATGCTCTGCAGCGACGGTATTGATGTAATCGGCGATACCGATCAAGGAGGCGATGATCTCATGCTGTGGCCCGGCCGGATTCATCTTGTACGAGGTGGCGGTTCCCGGAATGAAATAGTGGTGTTGGCTATTTGCCTGCTCCAGCAGGGCTTTCTTGCCATACAGCAGACCGATATGCGGCCCGTAGGTCTTGTAGAGGCTGAAGGCATAGAAATCGACATCCCAGTCTTTGACGTCGACAAAACGGTGTGGTGCGTAGGCCACGCCATCGGCGCAGACCAGGGCGCCTGCCTCATGGACACGTTTGCTGATCGCCTTCACATCATTGATGTCGCCTGTGATGTTCGAGACATGGGGCAGGGCGACGAGCCGAGTTTTGTCTGTCAGCAACTGGTCGAGCAGGCCGACTTCCAGAGCCGCCGTGTCAGGATTGACCGGCCATTCGATGATCTTTATGCCGCTGGCGGCAAGGCGTCGCCACGGGCCTGAATTGGCTTCGTGGTTGAGGTTGGTGACGATCACCTCATCACCCTCGGCCCACAGCGGGCGCAAGGAACGCGACAACACGTCAATATTGGCAGAGGTCGAGGGGCCGATGACGACTTCATCGACGTCAACACCGAGCATGTCGGCCATCGCCTGATGCCCCGCATCCATGCGTTGCTGGGCAAGCATCGACGCCGGGAAGGGGGCACCGGGCTGAACCTGACACTCGGTCATGTAGGCAGTCATGCGGGCAATCACGCTTTTCGGAACATAGCTGCCGCCAGCGTTCTCAAAAAATGCCCATTCCCAGCAATGAGCAGGAAATTGCTCACGGCAGAATTCAACATTGAGTACTGGGTCTTCTTTGGTGCGTCCAAACAAATGGGCTCTCCCGTTGGGGTGAATTATCCGACGGTCGATTATGCCTCTCAATGTTGATGTGGCAATGCCAAGGTCGTTTTAATGGACAAAGATCATCCATACGGCCGCACCAGTTGACATCCATAATGACAGTAGCGTCAGGACCATGCCGCTGACCCTGTATTTCAAGCCAGACGGTGTGCAGAGAAAACAATAAGCATGCAGCGAACGGCCAATGATCAGAGCAATACCGCAGATATGCAAAACCGTTGCCGGCGCACCACTTAGCTCGGCGATTACAATGGCCAGCAAAGTAATTGGGGCAAACTCGGCAAAATTAGCATGTCCACGAATAAGTCGCGAAAAATCCTGCTGGGCGCCGTCACCGATGGATATACGCCGTTTATTGCGATTGGCGATGATGATGAAAGTCATGATTGAATAGAGAACAACGGCCAAGGCGAGGTAGATCGGCGTAACGGTAATCATGATTTGCCTCTGATCATAGTTACTACATAAATTATAGCTACTACTTTATTTATATATTTCAAGCGGTATTATCTGTGAATGACGTATCCGACGAAGGAGCAGTGTCCGGTTGCGAGAGCCCTCGACATCATTGGCGAGCGCTGGACCCTGCTTGTGTTGCGCGACATGTTTCTGTTCGGTCCCAGACGCTTTCAGGATTTGCAGGACTCGCTTATCGGGATTGCGCCAAATACCCTGTCCGCCAGGATCAAGACTCTGGAGAATTCGGGGATCATTGCGAGAAAACTCTATTCAGAGCATCCGCCAAGGGCTGAATACAGCCTGACGGACAAGGGACTGGCGCTCGGACCAGCGCTCAAGGCCTTGAAATTGTGGGGTGACAAGTACACATGAAATCATCACTAATTGTGCCGCAGTGATTGAAAGCGCACCCGGCGTCCACTAGATTCCAGTAAATCACTGAAAATAATCCTTGGGAGTAGACAGAGATGCCCGCATATCGTTCACGTACCACCACGCACGGCAAAAATATGGCCGGCGCCCGAGGCCTCTGGCGTGCCACCGGGATGACGGATGGTGATTTCGGCAAGCCGATCATTGCCATCGCCAACTCATTCACCCAGTTTGTGCCCGGCCATGTGCACCTTAAGGATCTCGGGCAGATGGTTGCCCGCGAGATCGAGGCCGCAGGGGGTGTTGCCAAGGAATTCAATACCATAGCCGTCGATGACGGGATCGCCATGGGTCATGATGGCATGCTGTATTCGTTACCTTCCCGCGAACTGATCGCGGATGCGGTCGAATACATGTGCAATGCGCACTGTGCCGATGCTGTGGTCTGCATTTCCAACTGCGACAAGATCACCCCGGGCATGCTGATGGCGGCGATGCGGCTGAACATTCCTGCCGTGTTTGTTTCCGGCGGCCCGATGGAAGCCGGCAAGATGGACGTCGACGGTAAAGTACAAAAGGCCGATCTGATCGATGCCATGATTCATGCCGCCGCTCCTGAAACGTCGGATGCGGATGCGCTCAAGTACGAACGCTCCGCCTGTCCGACCTGCGGGTCCTGCTCTGGTATGTTCACGGCCAATTCGATGAACTGCCTTGCCGAAGCCATCGGTCTGGCGCTGCCGGGCAATGGCAGCGTGCTGGCTACGCATTCTGATCGCAGGGAACTGTTCCTGAAGGCCGGACGGACCATCGTCGACATCACCAAGCGCTATTACGAACAGGACGATGAAAGTGTACTGCCGCGCAACATCGCCAACCGCAAGGGGTTCGAAAACGCCATGACCGTCGATATCGCGATGGGCGGCTCAACCAACACCATCCTGCACCTGATGGCGATGGCCCAGGAAGGCGAAGTGGATTTCAACATCCAGGCGATTGACGGACTGTCCCGCAAGGTGCCGCATCTGTCGAAACTGTCACCGTCGACCAGCCTGTATCACATGGAAGACTTCCACCGTGCCGGCGGCATCATGGCGATCATGGGTGAACTGGACCGTGTTGGCCTGTTGCACCGGGACTCAACGACGGTGCACACGCCAACGATTGGCGAGGCCATCGACACTTACGACATCATGCGCACCGAAGATGACGATATCCGCAAATTCTATCTGGCGGCCCCTGGCAACGTCCGGACCGTTGAAGCCTTCAGCCAGTCGAAGCGCTACAACTCGCTGGATACGGACCGCGAAAACGGCTGTATCCGGGATGTCGAACATGCCTATTCCAAGGACGGCGGGCTTGGCATTCTGTACGGCAATATTGCCGAGGATGGCTGCGTTGTGAAAAGTGCAGGCGTGCCTAAAGAATGCCTGACGTTCAAAGGGCCGGCCCGAATTTGCCATAGCCAGGACGAAGCCGTCGCCAAGATTCTTGGCGGTGAAATCAAGAAAGGCGATGTGGTTGTTATTGTTTACGAAGGACCGAAAGGTGGTCCGGGTATGCAGGAAATGCTGTATCCGACCAGCTACATCAAGTCGATGGGGCTCGGCAAGGATTGTGCCCTGATTACTGACGGACGGTTTTCGGGTGGCTCGTCAGGTCTGTCTGTCGGTCACGTCAGTCCGGAAGCCGCTGAAGGCGGCGCGATCGGTCTGATCGAAGAGGGCGATATCATCGATTTCGATATCCCGACCCGTAAGGTTACGCTGCTGATCGACGATGCAGAAATGCAGCGTCGCCGCGATGCCATGAACGCCAAGGGCGCAGAAGCCTGGAAGCCCAAGCCACGCAAGCGGATGGTGTCGCAGGCGCTCAGGGCGTATGGCCTGATGGCAACCTCGGCGTCGCGCGGCGCTGTGCGTGATGTATCTCAGATCGAACGTCTTAAGCACGCAGCCGAATAAAAACGATGCTCAGGTCCTTCGAGGTATTCTGTCAGAACATCTCGATGGCCTGAAGCTTTTCCTCAAATACTCCCTGAATTTTGATAAGGTAAACCCATGTCGACATATCCTGACGTAAAGCTCTTCATTAACGGCAAGTGGCGTGATGGCGTCGAGGGCAAGACAATGCCCATCATTGACCCGGCAACCGAAGAAGAGATCGGCCGTTTGGCTGTTGCCACCCGTACAGATCTGGATCAGGCGCTGGACGCCGCCGAAAAGGGGTTTGCCGTGTGGCGAGCCGTGTCGGCATTCGACCGTTACAAGATCATGCGCAAGGCAGCTGAACTGCTGCGTGAACGCGTTGACGGTATCGCCTGGCTGATGACCCGCGAACAGGGCAAACCGCTAGGTGATTCTGCCGGTGAAATTTTGCGCGGTGCCGATACCATCGACTGGTTCGCCGAAGAAGCGCGCCGCACCTATGGGCATGTCATCCCGGCCCGTGCCGGCGGTGTCACGCAGATGACCCTGAAGCTGCCGGTCGGCCCGGTTGCTGCCTTTACACCGTGGAATTTCCCAATCAATCAGATCGTTCGCAAACTCTCGGCGGCTCTGGCTGCCGGCTGTTCGATCATCGTCAAGGCACCGGAAGAGACCCCGGCATCGCCGGTTGAACTTATCCGCGCGTTCATCGACGCAGGCGTTCCGGACGGTGTAATCGGTCTGGTCTATGGCGTCCCCGCCGAGATTTCCGAGTACCTCATTCCACATCCGACGATCCGCAAGATTTCCTTCACCGGTTCGACCCCTGTTGGCAAGCACCTGGCGGCACTGGCCGGCCAGCATATGAAGCGGGCGACCATGGAACTTGGTGGTCATGCCCCGGTGCTGATTTTCAATGATGCGGACATCGCCAGCGCGATCAAGATCATGGCCCCGTTCAAAACCCGCAATGCCGGTCAGGTCTGCATCTCGCCAACACGTTTTCTGGTTCAGGACAAAGTCGCGGACCAGTTCACGGAAGGGTTCATCAGCGCCCTTGAGAAAACCAAGATCGGCAACGGTCTGGAAAAAGGCGTCGAAATGGGGCCGATGGCCAATGAGCGCCGCATTCCGGTGATCGAGGCAATGATCAGCGATGCACAATCCAAAGG
>JANRAT010000157.1 GCA_030727885.1 Rhodospirillales bacterium
CAACTGTACAACTTCGTCATACTGGGCGGCTGTATCATACCAGGTTGTGAATTCGCGACCATCTTTGCCATCGTCTTCAACCAACGGGTCGTCACCGAACAGGAAACGAATTTTTTGCACAACCGTCTCAACCTGCGACTTGACCTGGGACTTGAAGAAAAAGAACAGATCCGCATTCTTGGTCGTGAACAATTGCCCGTGCATATCCTTGATCAGGCTATCGAAATTACCGGCGGCGGTCCGGATATGCTGCTCGCGACGATTGAACGGCCTGAGTTGCGACAGATGCACGTGGGCCAGCCCGCGTCCTTCCTTGAGCTTCTCAAGTCGGCGCACGTAGTCGATGAGCAGTTTTTCCTGCGAGGGAAGCTTGTCGGTTTGTGTGGCCATGGCTATCCGTTCCGCCCGCGGGTCATGCTGTACCCGCCTTCGCAGGCCCCGCACCGGTCGGCACCTTCGGCTGTACTTTCGGGCGCGTCATCGCGTGCACCAGCTTGTCGATAAAATATCCCTGGAACCGGGAAATACCCAGCGACAGCCCCCATTTGACCGCTCTCTCGGAATCCACGCGGTAAACGATGATGCTGTCCTTGCCGGCATGCTGCACGGTTTCACTGAGCATCTTCAGTTTCGTGCTGTCTGTTGATTCTTCTTCAAATTCCTTGCCCCAGGCGACCTTGATGAAATCGGGCCTGAGATTGGCCGGGTCGAAAAATTGCAGGGCCAGCGGGCTGACGCCATCGACAAGAACTTTATAGCCGCGGTCCTGCAGCATATCGCGCGCGTAACCGTATGTATTCATATCGGCGAAAATGTCGATGATCTGCAATTCGATCACAACCTTGCCTGCATTATCGCCGACGACACGATTGAAGTTGTTGAAGTCCCGGGAAAGCACGGTGCCGATGTTGAGGTTAAGACTGATCGGCTCCTTGACCTCATCGAAATTCTTGCGGCTGATGACCGACAGCACACGCTTGTCCAGCGTCTCGGTCAGATACTGGAACAGCCACGCACTGCTGAACAGGTTGACGCCGGGTGAAACCCGCTCTTTCAACTCGGACATGGCAATGAAGTGTTCGCGGAAAACAAACGCACCGGCTTTACCC
>JANRAT010000158.1 GCA_030727885.1 Rhodospirillales bacterium
AGCGAACAGGTTATCCGTCGGGATGTCGAAGAAGCCCTGAATCTGCCCGGCATGCAGGTCCATTGTCAGGACCCGGTCGGCACCGGCTTCGGTGATCAGATTGGCGACCAGCTTGGCCGAGATCGGCGTTCTGGGACCGGATTTACGATCCTGACGGGCATACCCGAAATACGGGATCACGGCTGTAATCCGGCGCGCTGAAGCGCGGCGCAGGGCATCGAGGGTGACCAGCAGTTCCATCAGATTGTCGTTCGCCGGATACGACGTCGACTGCACGACAAAGACATCTTCGCCGCGCATGTTCTCTTCGATCTCGACAAAAATTTCCATGTCCGAGAACCGGCGCACACTGGCCTTGGTCAACGGCAGGTTTACATAGGCCGAAATGGCCTCTGCAAGCGGTCGATTGCTGTTGCAAGCAATGATTTTCATATGTTTCACCTGAGCCCCGGAAAAGCGCGCGGAACATATCAACCTGATCGCGCCCTGTAAACGCTTTGATGACCGATCTGTTACATTCGGCCAAATGGCTCAATAGGATGCCGGCGGCGGCGGCGCCCGTCCCGGCACCTTCGGCAGCTGAACCTTGGGGAATTCAGGCAGCGGTTCACGGCTGGTCAGGCGTTCGTCAGCCTCGCCGAACAGGTCCTTGATGCCTTTGACAGCCGCATTTGAAACCACCTCGGCGACATGCCCCCATTCACCGTTGAGGCTGCCGGCGACTATCGTGTTCTCCTGTACCGCTTTACCGACTTCTTCACCGGTTACGGCACTGACCCGCCAGGTAATGCGCACGAATTGCCGCCCGTTTACCGGCTCACCGGTATCGACAACCCCTTCAATAATGAAGCCGGCCTGCCTCGGATCATCGGAAATTGTCAGGTCGCGGTCCCTGAGTGCCGATTTAAGAGCCGCTGTCAGGGCCTCGTTGCCGTTGCCCGAAGCCCCCTTCACGGGTTTGATCAGGAACGATGGCTGGCCCCAGCGGACCTTGGCAAAGGCGGCACTGCCCGGCCCGGCCGGACGGGCATCATCGGGCAGCCGTGCCTTGGCATCCATGCCGGGCAGAATTTTGTCCAGGAAACTTGTCGTATCCTCCGAC
>JANRAT010000159.1 GCA_030727885.1 Rhodospirillales bacterium
ATCTATGCCGGCGTCGCCACACCGACCGAAGGTGCATCACTCGGCGTCATCGCGTCGCTCGGTCTGGCCGCAGCGAACCGCACGCTGACCATTCCCATGCTCAAGCGCGCCATCGAAGGCACCATGCGCACCACCTCGATGATCATGCTGATCATCCTGGCCGCGATCTTCCTGAATTTCATTCTGGCCGCCGTCGGTCTGACGTCGCAACTGACCGATTTCGTCACCGGCCTCGGCCTGACGCCGATGCAAACCATGCTCATGATCATCGGTTTTTACATTGTGCTGGGCTGCTTCATGGAAACCCTGTCGATGCTGCTGACAACCGCGCCGCTGATTGCGCCTGTCGTCGTCTCGCTCGGTTTTGATCCGGTGTGGTTCGGCGTGCTGTTGATGGTCCTGCTGGAAGCCGCACTGATTACGCCACCCATCGGCATCAATCTTTATGTGGTGCAGGGCATTCGCAAAAAAGGCGGACTGAACGACGTGATGATCGGCACCTTGCCGTTCGTCCTCGCCATGTTCGTGATGATCGGGCTGCTTCTGTTATTCCCCGATCTGGCGCTGTGGCTGCCTGGGCTTTTCTATTAATTCTACGACCTGACTTGGTTCGTATGTTCAACACTGGAGACTATTGCCATGTGGCAAGTATGGATTGATCGTGGCGGCACATTTACCGATCTGGTGGCGCGCAAGCCCAATGGTGATTTGGTCACGCACAAGCTGCTCTCGGAAAACCCCGAGCAGTACGAAGATGCGGCGCTGCAGGGTATCCGCGACCTGCTCGGCATCGAGGCCAGCACGCCAATCCCCGCCGGCACCATCGAAGCCGTCAAGATGGGCACCACCGTCGCCACCAATGCCCTGCTTGAACGCAAAGGCGACCGTACAGCGCTGGTCATCACCAGGGGTTTCGGCGATGCGCTCCGCATCGGCTACCAGAACCGGCCCAGATTGTTCGACATGCACATCAAGCTGCCGGAACTGGTTTACGAAACCGTCATCGAAGCCAGCGAACGGATCGCCGTCGACGGCTCAGTACTGACGCCGCTTGATGAAGAGGCCCTGAAAACAAGCCTTGAAGAAGTGTATGCCAG
>JANRAT010000160.1 GCA_030727885.1 Rhodospirillales bacterium
AACCTAGATGGCGATACCGAACTTTCGGGACCCGGCCAAAACGCGGGGGCTATCGCGTTTCAACGGCAATATATTCCCAAGCGCGTATCTCTTCAAATATAATACGTTAACGCACGAAAGTGTGATCGCATCAATCGACGATAAAAAGCTTTGCCCCCACTTTTGTCTGCGATCTGTGCGGCTCATCACCGAAATCTGACACCTGATAACTCATGCCCGGTTTCATGACGAAACTGCGTCCATCGCGCAATTCGCTCGTCAATTCGCCTTCCATCACATACAGAATATGCCCGCGATCACACCAGTGATCCGCCAGATATCCGGCAGAATATTCAACGACGCGGATACGGATGTCGCCCACATTGATTGTCCGCCAGATCGCTTGCCCGGTTTCCCCAGGGTGTATCTCTCCTGGTACTGTATCCCAATCCGTCAAAGTAAAGGGTAGTGTTGGGATTTTCATCTATATCTCCGCTTGGTTTCAGCGTGCCTTGGGGTTAGCCCAGGCACTATATGATTTGAATTTCTCCAGAACGACATCCATGTCGCCAACCGTAAGCAGTTGAGGTTTGCCGACGGCCAGAGCCTTCAGATATTGCGCAGCCAGGGTTTCGATCTCAACGGCCCGCTTCAAGGCATCTTCCAGATCTCGACCCATTACCAGCATACCGTGATTGGCCATCAGACAAGCCAGTCTTCCATCCAAAGCCGTCAGCACGGCATCCGCCAGTTTCTCCGTGCCAAAGGTCGCATAAGGTGCACAGCGGATATCGCGGCCACCGGCAACAGCAACCATATAATGAAACGGCGGGATTGAGCGCCCGAGGCATGCCAGAGTCGTAGCATTGATCGAATGCGTATGCAGTAATGCCCCAGCCTCCGGTTTTGCCGCCATAACGCGGCAATGAAAGTGCCACTCGCTTGACGGATTACGGCTACCGCGCAGTACCCTGCCTTCATAATTGATTTTAACGATATCAACCGGTTCTGTTTTGTCATAATCAAGACCGGATGGCGTTATCAGTAAACCACCATCCACCCGCACCGACGCATTCCCACTGGCCCCCTGATTAAGGCCGATCTTGTTCATTTGTCGGCAAGTATCGATTAAGGCTCTGCGCTTATCATAGTCCGGCAAATCACTGCCGACAGGATGACCAAACGAAGTCTCGGCTTCGTCACCACCAAATACTGGCAACAATCGGGCCACGGCGCGACCGCGCCGTGTGATGACGACTTCATGTCCTTGCTCACTCTCAGCCAACAACCGAGAAAACCGTTGATTGGCCTCAGTTGCATTGACGAGAAGTGTCGGATGATCTTTTGACATTTTTAATTAGTTACATACCTATTTAGTAATGTCACTATTTATATATCATATGCATAAATTATATATCATCGCGCTATAAATTGTCCAAACATTGACGATTGACTACGGATGCCATCCAATTAGCCCCGTTAATTCTTCCATGCTTTCAACATTGTGAGGTTTTCATGGGTGCCTATGTGATCGACAGCGAACTGTTTCGCGATCAATTCTCCACTGCTGTGACGCGGGAGATATTCTCGGATCTCCGGACAGTTCAGGCATGGCTTGATGTCGAGGTTGCTCTGGCAGAGGCACAGGCATCCCTTGGCATTATCCCTGTCGCATCAGCCGAAGCCATCCGAAACGCCGGCAACGCCGAACTTTATGACCTGGCGGAAATGAAACTGGAAATGGACCGCACAGCGCATCCGATCGTGCCGCTGGTGCGGATGATTGCATCTAAGTGTGCAGACGATCTCGGACAATATGTTCACTGGGGCGCGACCACTCAGGATATCATTGATACAGGCATGATCCTGCAAATCCGTGACGCCGTGGAAGTGATCGACGCACGCCTTGTTACCCTTGCCGACAGCTTGATGGACCACGCTGTAACACATGCGGCGACAGCCATGCCGGGGCGCACCCATGGCCAGCATGCCCAGCCTGTGACCTTCGGCTACAAGGCGGCGATCTGGCTTGACGAAATCCGTCGCCACCAGACCCGTCTGGATGAGATGCGCCCCCGTTTGCTGGTCGGCCAATTCGGCGGCGCTGTCGGCACACTGGCAGCGCTCGGCGATCAGGGATTTGCAGTCCGGGCCAAGCTGATGGAAATTCTGGAACTTGGCGAGCCCGCCATCACTTGGCATACCGCACGCGACAGGCTGGTCGAATTGATTTCACTGATGGCGATGATTGCCGGCAGTTGCGGGAAAATCGCCCACGAAGTGTATCTGATGCAGAAAACCGAATTGCAGGAAGTGGAAGAACCCAATCCATCGGGCAAGGTCGGCTCGTCAACCATGCCGCACAAACGCAATCCGGCGATCTGTGAAGGCATTGTTGCCCTGGCCCGCACTGTACGGTCATCGGTACCGCTGGCATTTGAGACGCTTATCGGTGAACATGAACGCGATAAAATATCACTGCAGACGGAGCGGGAATTCATCTCTCGCACGATTTGCCAGACCGATGCCGCGCTGGCCAAGACCATTGTCGTTTGTGAAGGTCTGGATGTGCGCGCCGCCAACATGCGTCGCAACCTTGATATAACCAAGGGACTGACACTTAGCGAAGCCGTGATGATGGCCCTTGGTGAAAAGCTGGGCCGCCAGAAAGCGCATGATATCCTGCATGCCGCCTGCACGACGGCGTTCAAGGAAAACACCACCATGCGAGACGCCCTGATGCAGCTCACTGAAGTCACGGATGTACTTGGAGATGACGAAATCGATGCGCTTTTGGATCCGGAAGCCTATATCGGCTTGGCTGCCCGGATGGCGCGCGATGTCGCTGAAGGCTAACCCGGCAAGTAGTCCTCAACAAATTTCTCAATGATCGCCTCAAGGCCGCTGTCTGACGGACAGCCCAATGCCAGCGCCCTTGATGCATCCATCGCAACCGGCCAGCTGCCGACGATGGCCCTGACGGTGGTGTCTGGTGTATCAGCGATAGAGCCAAGTTTAATCTTATATTTGGTAGCTACGACTTCTGTTGCCTTGATCATCTCGGCAACCGAGACGGAAATATTGGGCAGATTGATGACTCTGTCATCGCCGAATGCCGCCGCGGGCGCATCCATAAGCGCCATCAGGCCACCTATACAGGTCGAGTAACTGCCGACACAAAGTGTCATATCGCGGGGAACCGGCAGATGGCAGACATCCCCGGTTAACGGCTCACGGATGACACCGCTGGCAAAGCTGGATGCTGCCGTATTCGGTTTACCCGGACGAACGATAATGGTCGGTAGACGCCCGACACGGCCATCAATAAAACCTTTGCGGCTCATGTCGTTGATCAGCATTTCCATGACTGCCTTGGTCATGCCGTAGGTATTCTGCGGCACTGGCCGGGTCATCGCATCGACTCTGGATGGCATCGCTGAGCCACCGAAAATTGCCAGGCTTGATGTAAACAGAATTTTCGTTTTCGGGCCATTGGTGCGCGCCGCCTCAAGCACACAACGACCACCGTCCAGATTAACCCGCATTGCCGCATCAAAATCGGCTTCGGAACCGGCGCTGACCATCGAAGCCAAATGCACCACGCAATCCGCCCCGGCAACGACTGACAGGACCGTTTTGGGATCGGTGATGTCGCCACTGACCACCTTGACCTTACCTTCCAGCGAACCCAACCCGGCAGCGGGCACGGCGATATCGAACAGGGTTACGGCATCCCCCCGGGCAACACATCGTTCGGCAATCAGGCGACCGAGAAATCCGGTGCCGCCGGTAATCGTAATTTTCATCTGTTTATTCCGCTGCTGATCTGGATGCTGATCTTTCCGCAAGATTGGAGAGACAATCGTCAGCCAAGGGCACAATCGGTGTGAAATCGCGGTGCGCAATCCACGGCTTTCTGGTGTGCTTGGTGATGTGGTTGGAAACCGCACACAGGCTCAAATAAACGATGACCCGGTCCCAGGGTGATATGTTCGGCGGGCTGGCGTGCACCAGATTGCCATGGAACAGCAGAACCGAACCCGGCGCACCGGTCGGCGCCACCACACCGCCTTCATTGGCCAGTTCGAGGACCGACTGCCGATCCAGCGTCCATAATGGATAGCTGGTTGTTTCCAGGTCATGACCGGCTTCTACAACGCCTTTTTTATGGCTGCCAGGAATGAACAGCAAAGGTCCATTGGCCGCTGTCACTTCATCCAGAAACACCGAAATATTCATGGCCCGCGCTTCCGGCATGCCGTCGTCCCGATGCCATGTGCCGAAATCCTGATGCCATTGCCAGATATCACCATCGAACGCCGCTTTTGCGTTGATCTTGTACTGGTGCATGTAAACCTGCTCGCCAAGGATTTGCATGATTGGCTCAACCAGGCGCGGATGTGCCCCAAGCATACGGTGCGCTTCGTTGTAGGTATGCGCGGCAAAGGCAATCCTCGGCACGCCGGATTTCTCGCGCCAGATCTCTTCACGATCAGAGGCATATATTTCACTCGCAGCAGATTTCAAAGCTGCCGCTTCTGATTTGGAAAACAGGCCGGGCAGGAACAAATAGCCCTTTTCATCAAACTCTTCGAGTTGTTCTTCGGTCAGCTTCATGATTTTCCTCCGCATAGGGTATTCTTATTTTTATGGCTCAATATAACAGAATAAATGGGGAAACCAGCAACAAGCCTACGTTTTATCTTTAAACAGCCCCACTAATCCGGCTTTCGATGCCTTGCAGACCCCGCGCTCGGTAATCAGTCCCGTCACCAGTCTGGCCGGGGTCACATCAAAGGCAGGATTACCGCCCTTTGCACCGTCAGGCACGATTTCGACCGTGACAACCTCGCCTGCTGCCGTCTTGCCCTGGATTTTCGTCACTTCGTCGGCAGAGCGTTCCTCAATCGGGATATCGCGACCATCCTCCAGCGTCCAGTCGATAGTCGGTGATGGCAGCGCGACATAGAACGGCACTTTATTGTCATGCGCCGCCAGTGCCTTGAGATAAGTGCCGATTTTGTTGCAGACATCGCCCGCTGCCGTAGTCCGGTCCGTGCCGACAATACACATGTCGACCCGCCCTTCCTGCATCAGATGGCCGCCGGCGTTATCAGCGATGATCGTTAATGGCACGCCGTGCCGGCCCAACTCCCAAGCCGTCAGGCTGGCACCCTGATTGCGGGGCCGGGTTTCGTCGACCCAGACATGCAGCGGGATACCGGCATCAAAGGCCTTGTAGATCGGTGCCAACGCCGTTCCCCAATCAACCGTGGCCAGCCAACCGGCGTTACAATGGGTCAGGATATTGATGGTGTCTGATTTCTTCGCATGCAGATCGCGGATCAACTTCAGGCCGTGATCGCCAATGGATGAGCAGATCGCAACGTCTTCGTCGCAAATTTCTGCGGCACGTTGATAAGCTGCTTTTGACCGCTGATTATCCGACAGCGGCTCAAGCAATTTCGACATTTCATCCAATGCCCAGCGCAGATTGACCGCCGTCGGCCGTGTCGACAGCAATTTGTCGTAAGCGTTGCCGAGACTTTCGTTCGAAGCATCGGCCTGCATCGCCAACGCCATGCCATAGGCCGCCGTCGCTCCGATCAAAGGAGCGCCCCTGACCAGCATATCCTTGATCGCCCGGGCCGCATCTTCGACTGATTTCAAGGTTACCGTGACAAAATCGAATGGCAAGCGGGTCTGGTCGATGATCTCGACCGACCAGCCGTCTGCTGCCAGCCAAATGGTCCGGTATGGTACAC
>JANRAT010000161.1 GCA_030727885.1 Rhodospirillales bacterium
CTCATCCTGATGTTCCAGATGATCAAGGCTGAGGCGGCTCAGTCGTCCAGATCCTTGAGGTATGCCGTGTACTGGGCCTTATCCATGTAATCGTCCAATTCGCGCATGTCGGCGATCTTGATCTTGAACATCCAGCCATCGCCTTCAGCATGCTCGTTGACGATGGTCGGGGCATCAGAGAGGTCTTCATTCACTTCGATGACTTCACCGGTACAGGGCGAGTACACTTCGCTGGCTGCCTTGACGGATTCGACAACACACGCTTCTTCACCCTGATCCAGCGACGCGCCGACTTCTGGCACTTCGACATAAACAAGTTCACCCAGTTGCTCCTGGGCATGGTTGGTGATGCCGACGGTGCCGATATCCCCCTCAACGGAAATCCATTCATGATCTTCTGAATATTTGACGGTCATTTGCGCTCTCCTGCTTCAAGCTGATGGATATTTAAATTTTATGGTAACGGTGGGGTTGGAACGGCATTTTCACGACGCTTGCCGGGACCATGTTTTTGCGGACGGCGAGTTCCAGTTTGGTGCCCGAATCGGCAAATGCGGCATCAATGTATCCCATGGCAACCGGCCCGCCGACACTGGGACCGAAACCACCTGAGGTAATGATGCCTATCTGTTCGCCATCAGGCGCATGGACAATGGTCCCGTCGCGGGCCGGGGCTTTGCCTTCAGGCAAAATGCCGACACGTTTGCGGGACGGTCCTTCGCGCAGTTCATCCATAATTCGTGCGGCCCCTGGAAAATCAGCGGCTTCGCGACGCCGTTTTGAAATCGTCCAGGCAAGTCCGGCTTCAATGGGCGAGGTCTCCTCGTCGAGATCATGGCCGTACAGGCACAGCCCAGCTTCCAGACGCAAGGTGTCTCGAGCACCAAGACCGATCGGCATGACATCCGGGTGTGCGCAAAGCTGCGTTGCAAAGGTTTCGGCTTCAGTGACCGGTATTGAGATCTCGTAGCCATCTTCGCCGGTGTATCCGGATCTGGTGACATGGCATTTAACGCCGGCAATTTCGATTTCCCGTGCACTCATAAAGGTCATTTCCGCGCAGGCCGGCGCAATCGCGGCAAGGACCTTCACAGCAGACGGCCCCTGCAAGGCGATCAAGGCGCGGTCCTCAATGATTTCGAGTTCCGCCATGCCTGCGGCGGCGGCGGCGATCTTCGGCAGATCGATATCCTTGCGTGAAGCATTCACGACGATAAAAAGCTTGTCGCCCCAGTTGGTGACGATCAGATCATCAACGATGCCGCCGATTTTATTGGTGATCATGGTATAGCGGCCATGACCTAACGGTAGCGCCTGAATGTCGCCAGACACCAGTTTCTCTAGAGCCTTCGCGGCATCTGCGCCATGCAGCCATGCCTGGCCCATATGCGAGACATCGAAGAGTCCGGCTTTAGCGCGCGTGTGTTTGTGTTCGTCGAGAATGCCTGCAGGATACTGAACCGGCATTTCATAACCGGCAAACGGCACCATTTTGGCGCCCATGCGACAGTGAAAATCAGCCAAAGGCACGGTTTTCAGATTTTGTTTGGAATCAAGGCTCACACGGTTCCCCTCTGTACAGATGGCCGTCTCAAGTCAATCTCCGGCTGCATGCCGAAGATCACCCAAAACGCCCCCTCTGTCTCGGAACCTGAAAGTGTCGCCCGTACAAACTCAAACGAGTACGGCTTTACATCTTCGGTGGGTGTGGCTTTTCTCCACATCCGCTTTCCAGAGCCTCAACCCATTGCGGTCCTTTTGCCTGAGAGATTCCGGGGCGGTTGCTCCTTCGGCGCCGGCGAAACGGGTGCCGGACTCTCCCACAATGGTGTAACGAGGTGTTCTTCAATTGCAGAGATCATTGCAGAAGCTCATGACACGGTCAACATGAGCTGGCGTATGAATTTATGACTGAGACAAAAATTTTCAGAACGTGGTCCGCTTCAGCGCAGGCGATCTTGAATAGCCTTACGGTTATAGTCGACTTGATCCTGGGTCAGCACGAAGCCGCTATAGATCTTGTAATAGTCGTTTTTGATTTTTGGTGTAATGGGGATATCCACGGATGTCGGCGGAGCAAGTAATATGACCTGAGTGCGATTCCCTTTGAACGAAACATCCACTTTCAACTCTTCACGGTAGAGGATGTTTTTGCTGGGATCGGTGACAACAACGAAATAGGGAAGTGTGGCCTTTTCAGTCGTATTCGCGGAGCCCATTTCCGCAGCAATGATTGGGGAAATCTCAATAGTCATTTTGCCGGAATTCGTATCGCTGTCGATGTCGCTGGTGCAACCGAGCTGCATTTCGCCAATTTTCGCTTTCGCCAGAATATCGGTGATGTCACGGCCTGGACCATCGCGGAACTGGGTCAGCGTCGCCGCGTCTTCAAGAATATAATAATTGGGGCAATTCAGGACGACGCTTTTCTTCAAAAACGGGACGCTACTGCAGCCCGAAAGGGTTAATGCGCCAAGAACAAGAATTGCGTGAATGAAAGGGCGCATTTTCAGATCTTTGAATGTGAGCCGTCGCAAAACGGCTGAGATTGGGTATGCTTGCAGCCACACAAATAAGCTGTGCCGCTTAGATCGGCGGTAAATACTACAGGTGACATGCCAAGCTTGGTGTGTTTGCCATCGCAGAACGGCTGATTGACACTCAGTCCACATGTACACCACGCGTACTTCTTGCCTGCTTCGAGTTCGACGGCATACGGATTTTTTTGGGCAATCGTCGGTTTCGCCATCAGTGACTCTCTTTCGATTGTGGTTATGCAGGAATGTAGAGGACGCTTGGCTGGGCGACAAGTGAAGGTCTTGTTTTAGATTTATGGGTCGATCGGGACCCGCCCTTGCCCCGGGTCAACAAGCTGGATCAGGGTCGCCGCCAGCTTTGCCAGCGTCCGTGATCGGCTCCAGGCATTTTCGATCCCTTTGGCGATGCCGATGCCCCGTTCAAAAGATCGCCAAGCCGCGTCGTTTTCGCCGGCAATGGCATGCCCCTCAGCGAGTTCAGCAAACATCCATACCCGACTCAAATCGCCGGTGACCTCATTGGTTGCTTTTTCGGCGCTTTCTTCCGTTTGCTGCCATCCATCATCGCCGAAAGTTCGCTGTCTGGCCGCAATCAACCATAGGGTATGGGCTTTCAAGCGTCGGTCATCAATCAGTGATGTTGCATCGACAGCCCGCTTGACGGCATTTCTGAAAGCAATACCGTCATTTGGACCGGTCGTATTTTCGCTGTGAATCTGCGTCAGTGCCAAAGCAATACGGCTGATGGCAAAAGAACGTGCATAAGGACGGTCGATGCGTTCAATGGCGGCAAAAGCGAGCTCGAGGGTGGTATCCGCATCTTCAATACGGCCAGCCTTGGCCTGCCCAAGCGCGATGCGGCCCAGCAGCACAGCACGGTAGCGCACGTTTTCGATGCTTGATGCGGTAGCAAGCGCTGCTGCTGCATCACCGACACGGGCCTGTGCTTCGGCGGCCGACATCAGGACCGGGATTTTATCGGAAGGGATCGAGACGGATTGGAGCATTTCAAGCGCCCGGGCGGTTTCTTCCATGTCGGCAAGAGCTGAGGCAACATAGCGAATGCCGGCGCTTTTGGATGAGTCGTGCGGCAAAGAGCGGGCTGAATTCTCGGCAATGGTCAATTCGGTTTCCGCCAGATCACGGGCATCAGCCTTGGCATAGATGACGGCGGCACGGGTTCGAAAAGCAATCTGTCTCAGGACATCGCCGACGTTTTCGAGGTTGTCCAGCATGCGATCAAGGGTCCTTTTGGCGTCATCCTTGTCACCCCGGCGGACCTGGATTTCTGCGATTGTCGCAAAAGCGTCTGCCTGTTTCTCCTGATCCGGGATAATTGAAGCGGCGGTCAGAGCATCTTCTGCATGGCCGGCGGCAGCCTGCGCTTCGGCGATGTCGCGAAGGGCTACGATGACCAGCCGCGGGTCCTTGATTCGCGAAGCCGTTTCCATCGCTTTGGAGCCGAGACCGGTGCGCGCTTCTGCGATCAGGATTTCGCCTAGCGCCCAGTCACGTAACTCAGCCTTGCCGATGGCCTTGGCGCTTTCCAGGGCTTCTGAGAGCAGACACTTCGTCGTCGGTTTATCGAAGCAGGCTGACGGGTCACGCGTAGGATTAGCCGGTTCATTGGCGGTATCGGATTTAACGAGGTCGCGGGTCGCCGGATGGCTCATGAGTTTGGAGCGGGCGTCGTTAATGCTTTCGGAGCGGGCCTCGTCCAGTTGATGCATCAGTTTGCGTACGCCAACGGCATATTCCAGTTTGCCGATCAGATCTACCGTTACCCGTCCGGTCGGCTCACTCCCGATACCACGCTGGTAAATGTTAATGGCTGCAAGGGTTGATTTGTCCAGCACACCATCTTCGGGGCCGAAATACAGCCCGAGTTTCGAGAGGGCTTTTTGTGCCCGCAGAACAAGCGGACTGGGTTGTGCTCGACTGGCATCGGGCAGTTCTTTTTCAATCGGTGGCAGAGATGCAAAAGCGGGGGCCGATAAGCCAACAACAAGAATCGCTGAAGCGATCAAAGCGTGACCGACCTTCAGGCACTGGTGATTTTGTCGCTCTACTCGACGCATTGGTCACGGACACTCCAGCCAAAAATGGCATTTAGCCTTAACAGTATAGCCGATTTTAAGGCATTTTCGTGTGTTGATTCAGATGCGCGCTTGGCGATCGAACCCTGAACCCTTAAAACGCCCGGATGGCGGTTTACACGGAAATTGATGATGATGCACTGATTGCCTTCATTGCCGATTACGGCATTGGTGAGGTGTTGTCATGCAAGGGCATTGCCGAGGGCATTGAAAACTCTAATTTCATCGTCACGACAACCTCTGGGCCGTATATCCTGACGCTCTATGAGAAACGGGTAAAGATCGAAGATCTGCCGTTCTTTCTGGGTCTCATGGACCATCTGGCGGCGCATGGGATACCTTGTCCGGTCCCGATTAGAACCAAAAGCGGTGAAACCTTGCGTGAACTGGCGAACCGTCCAGCAGCGCTGGTCAGTTATCTGGCCGGGATGTGGCCGCGGCGACCGACGCCGGATCATTGTCGTCAGGTTGGGGATGCCCTGGCCCGCTTTCATTCGGCCGGTGAAGGCTTCCCGATCAGACGTTCAAATGCACTGGATGTGAATGCGTGGGGCGAGCTATTGAAGGCATCGGGGAATTTCGCCGATGACGTTCAAAGCGGCCTGTATGCGTACCTTGAGACGTCTTTAGAGATGATTACAGCCTGTTGGCCGGTCGGACTGCCGCATGGGGTCATTCATGGGGATTTGTTCCCGGATAATGTATTTTTTCGCCAATCCCGTCTGTCCGGGGTGATCGATTTCTATTTTGCCTGCAACGACCGTTTTGCCTATGACATCGCCATCTGTCTGAATGCCTGGTGCTTTGAGCCGGATCTGAGCTTCAACATCACCAAGGCGCGGCGCTTGCTTGGCGGCTATCAGGATGTTCGCAAACTCGAAGACATGGAAGTCCAGGCCTTGCCGGTGCTGGCTCAGGGGGCGGCCATGCGGTTTCTGCTGACCCGGTTGTACGATTGGCTGAATACCCCGGAAGAGGCTTTTGTGACGCCTAAAAGTCCAATGGAATATATCAAAAAACTTGAATTTCATCAGCACGTGAAAGGACCACAGTCC
>JANRAT010000162.1:0-1903 GCA_030727885.1 Rhodospirillales bacterium
GCCCTCAGCAATCTGATCGACAATGCCGCCAGTTACGGCGCGCACGCTGTCGTACGCCTCGAGGCTACGCCGGACGGTCCGCACATCATCATTGAAGACAATGGCCCCGGCATTCCGGTAGCGGATCTCGAACGCATCTTCGAGCCGTTTGTAAGGCTCGAGACGTCACGCAGCACGGAAACCGGCGGCATCGGCCTCGGCATGGCTATCGCCCGCGATATCATCAGACGGCACGGCGGCGATATCACCCTCACCAATCGTCCAGAAGGCGGCCTCCGGGTGGAGATTGACCTGCCCGCTGTCGCGGCATAGGAAACTGGAACCTAGTCACCAACCCCGCGTCTCGAGGGCGGCTGACTTATCGGCTTCGCTGCATCGCGTTCCCATTCACTAATGTAATCGCGTGTCAGCGGCACGTCTTGAATGCGTTTCGACAACTGGATCTGAAACACGACGTTGTCCATATGTCGGAACGAAACTTCGCTGGCGGCCAGATAGAATTCCCACATACGGCAGAACCGCGCATCAAAAAGCTGTTTGGCCTTGTCCCGGTGTTTGTTGAAGCGCAGGCGCCAATGCCGCAGGGTTTCGGCATAATGCAGCCTGAGGATTTCGATATCGGTGGTGATCAGTCCGGTTTTTTCAATGTTCTGAGAGACTTCGGAAAGAGCCGGAATATAGCCACCCGGGAAGATATATTTTCTGATCCACGGGTTGGTGGCGCGCGGCACACCCGAGCGACCGATCGTATGAATGAGGGCGATGCCGTCGTCGCTCAACAGTTGCCTGACTTTCGCAAAATACCGAGCAAAATGCGTGACGCCGACATGTTCGAACATACCGACTGAAACGATGCGGTCGAACTGTCCCGTCTGCTCGCGGTAATCGCGCAGATGAAAGCTGACCCGCTCTTCAAGTCCCATTTCACGGGCCCGGGCTGTGGAAACGGCAAGCTGCTCCTTTGACAGGGTAAGGCCCGTCACATGCACGCCGGTGTGTTGCGCCAGAAACAGTGCCAGCCCACCCCAGCCCGAACCGATATCGAGAACCTTCATGCCTGGCTGCAGCAACAGCTTGGCGGCCAGATGCCTTTTTTTATCAAACTGTGCACGGTCAAGATCAACACCGGGATTAACAAAGTAGGCACAGGAATATTGCCTGTCACGATCCAGAAACAGATCATAAAGCTCGCCGGACAGATCATAATGATGGGCAACGTTCTGACGTGAACGCCAGACCGGATTATACTGCTGGAAACGGCGGAACAAGGTGTCGGCGCGACTAAGCCAGATCATCATCGGATGCTGACCGCTGACCTCGATGTTGGTCGTTGCAAACTTCAGGAAGTCATAAATATCGCCGTCCTCAACCGTGAAGGTGCCATCCATGTAGGCCTCACCCAGGCACAGATCGACATTGAAAAAAAGTTTCCAGTGAAGCGACGGATCATGCAGACGGATGCGCACCGACGGCCCGGGTGACCCGGCGATGACGTGTTGCTGGCCATTGGCGTCTATAACCGTAAGACAGCCTATTTTGACGATATGACGAAGCAGTCGTCCGAATAGCATGTCCGTCTATTCCGCGATCACCATTCGCAGAAGGGACCGCGGAAGTCCCTGATAAATCAGTGCCACAGTCTATTGGTCGCAATTTTAAAAGATAACTCGCCCCTGGAGTCAATCAATTCGCTATTTTTTTGCGCGAATTTCCATCAGGGTTTGTTTGGCGATGTCCTGGGTGTCACCACCCGCTGCTACAGCTTGAAGTGCGATCTTCTCGGCTTCATCAAGCGCGCCCAGCTGCATCAGCACATCTGCCAGATTATTCAGCACCATGGGGTTTTCGGGTTCGCGTTGCCGGGCAGCGAGCAATAAGGTCTTTGCATCCTCAAGCCGGTTCG
>JANRAT010000162.1:1935-2863 GCA_030727885.1 Rhodospirillales bacterium
AATGTTGGCCGCAGAAACAAGTGGGGCGCTCGCATCCGGCCAATGACGGGCTGCAATGGCAAACGCCGTCAGGGCATCCGCCTGCCGACCGGCCCGTTCAATCCCGTTGGCTTCCTGCAGCCATTCAGCCAGAGACGTATTGTCCGGCACCGGTCCATCCGGCGCCACGACAACAATGCCCCAGTACTCTGACCGTCGCCAGGTATGCTCGAATGTTTTCATCGGCATCTCTTCCCTGAATATCGTGCCGGAACGCAGAAATACGCTCTCAGCATTCAGGTCATAGCCAACGATGACGGCATAGTGCCATTGCGGGGCAATTTCGAGTGACAGGTTTTGCAAGATCAGCACCGGCCGTCCCTGAGAGATATTCGTGAATGCATCACTCAGTGATTGAATTGGCAGCGCAAGCCGGCCTTGCCGACGGGACCCGGTGATCATTTCGGATTGCAGGGTGCCTTCGCGACCCGGCGTATAGATGCTCCCGGCAAGCCCTTCCGGCTCGGTCGCCAGTCCGGTCGTATTCAATACGGTCGCCAGCGCTGCTGGACCGCAATAGAACTCCGTCTGTGCGAAGAACGGCACATCGGCCAGTTCAGCAGAAGCAGGCAATCCGGGCGGGGGTGACGCTGTCAGCTGCGTGGTCATGGGCGTTGCCGCACAACCACCCAACACCAACAGCGCCATCAAGCCCAGGCATGCTCGGATAGTGTAACGGTATCGTTGCATAAATTGTCGGTACTCAGGTCGGGTTAGCTGAACCTTTTCTCGTGAAGCCGAATACGCTGGTAAATCCAAGCAGATCGGTGATCAGCAAGACGATGAAAATAAGTACCAAGGCACCAATGATGGCACCAAGTGCACCCTGACCGGCAGGCGAGCTTTTAATCTGACCGGCGAGTTTTGAAACCTCGGCATCGCTGAGGGC
>JANRAT010000162.1:2873-3617 GCA_030727885.1 Rhodospirillales bacterium
GGCCGCAACACGAAGATCAGCTTCCTTGGCATTGACACCAAAGGACTCGAATTGCGCGCGGACGTCGGCGCGATTCATGAATTCATTTACAAAAGCACGATCACCAGCAACCGACTGTGTTTCGGCGACACGATCGTTATCAATCAGCGCTGCGCTGACTGGAACGATAGGCATCATCGTTACACTGAAAGCGATGATCAGAGACGTGGCGATAACTTTAAAGCTGAGCGTTCTCGAAGACATTTTGAATTTCTCCATTGATAAAAAATAACTGGGGTATATGCACCATCACACCAGTCTGAGTGGCATGACGTCGTAATTTTTTCGGGAATAAAGACCTGAAAAAACAGTGCCGTCGCACGTGTTGCGGCAGCTTGAAGATTTACGCATCTTAGAAAAAGACCGACATTATATTTCGGCCCCGTAATTATATTATATAGAATTAATAATAACTGTATAGATATTAAATTAAAATAAAGTAATGTTATTTTATATTATAATATTTTAATAAATTTGTTCGTATATTACAAATATTGTAAAAAAATAATCATCATATTTACTTTTGATAACAGACACTTGCGCCCACCCTGCACACGTCATGACGAGGTCTGCACACCTAGAAGACAAAGCATGAAATTCCGGAAAAGCCCGGTCATCAGGAAATGTTTTTGCCCGCCAGGGCTTTGCGTACCAAGGCGATTCGACGCTGGGCCTCGTCGTCGCGCAGAGGCACCATTTGCCCCG
>JANRAT010000162.1:3627-5571 GCA_030727885.1 Rhodospirillales bacterium
GGGGCCGGCCAGGCGGCGTCGTCGCGGCGCCTTGCGACAACATGGATATGCAGCTGTCCGACCATATTGCCGATGGCGGCGGTGTTGATCTTGTCAGCCGCAAAACCGGATTTGAGGATCATGCCAAGCCGTCGCGCAAACAGCATCGCCCTGTCGAACAGGTCGTCCGGCAGATCGTGCAATTCCATGGCATCAGACATTTTCGGAACGATCAGCAGCCACGGAAAGCGGTCGTCATTGATCAGACGAATCATAAAATCGTCGTCTTCGCTGATCGCAAGGCTGTCTTTGGCCAGTATCGGGTGCAGTTCAAACATGATACGAGAGTACCCAACAGACCGCTGACATAGCTATCATTTTATGAAGAAGCCCTTCGTTAAAGGGCGAGTACCTGGGAAATTTACGCTTTGGTGGCGCGCGCGTTTCTTTTGCGATTCTGCTGCAATCTGACCCGGTGATGCTGGGTGCTTTCCGCAAAATACACCATCACCCGCTTGAGTAGTTTGTCGTTGTTGCTGAACCATTTGCAGACCGAGGCCAGATAATTGTCGGCTGTGCCGATCGTAATCAGCGGCTTGGTTTCGTCTTCAAGGATCATCAGGCAGAAGTTGACGTGTGAAATAAGCTCGAAAATATTTGGCTGGGCCTTGAAATTGTTCTCGGAAATCCGCTTGAGATAATCAACCCGTTCCTCCTTGCTGGCCTTCATCAGCGCGGCAAGAATAAATGCCTGAATGATTTTAAGGGCCGTTTCGTAGGGATTGGCGCCATTCAGAACATTTTCTGCAAGCAGAGGCAGTTGACCTTTCGCATTCTTCAGAATTTCCTCTTTGTCGTCTTTTCTACCAATCAGTAAAACGTCAAAGGCAGCGAGTAATTCTTTCTGTGCGCGCGCTTTTTTGGAAAACCCAAGCAAAATATGCCCCAATGCCGGATGGTTAATTACCATTTGTTTGACCATATGACAGATGCACACACAAGACGTTCTTGTCATTTTTTAAGATGAAACGTCACATAAAAGCACTTTGCGCCCAAAACCGGGAGATTCCGAATACAACCCATATATGTATGATATTGCGAACGCGTGAATGCTTTACAGGCCGCCGGACAGGTATGACTGTCCGGCAAAACACTTGTCCATTTAAATCATTTTATCTGAATGCCCCCCTCCAATATGGTGATGGTGGCATGATGATCCGGAACAACAAATGACCCTTTCCCCTCCGATACCTCAGGGTGTTCAGAAATGGTTACCCGCCACGCTGGCCGCGATGGCGGCGGCTCTGGTCGGCATTGGACTGGCCCGGTTTGCCTATACCCCCCTGCTCCCGGCCCTGATTGACGCTCAATGGTTTCCGGCGACCACCGCCGTCTATCTGGGTGCGGCCAATCTCGCCGGTTATCTGGGGGGCGCGCTGACCGGCAAGTGGCTGGCGACCAGAATGCCCCCGTATCAGGTATTACGCGCCATGATGCTGTTGGCGACCCTCTCGTTTTTTGCCTGCATGCAACCGGTTTCGTTCCTGTGGTTCTTCGTCTGGCGCTTTGCTGCCGGGGTCAGTGGCGGCGCGCTTATGGTGATGGCGGCCTCGACCGTGCTGGTGCAGGTGCCGGCGGCAAAACGCGGCATCGCCGGCGGCATTATCTTTACCGGTGTCGGTATCGGTATCGCGCTGAGCGGCACACTGGTGCCGGCACTGATCCATATCGGCCTGATCCAGACGTGGGCGGCACTTGGCCTGATTTCCCTGACGCTGACGCTTGCCGCGTGGCGCTTCTGGCCGGTCACCGGCAGTCTGACACCGGCTCATGACGACGGCACAACCGCTCGCCGTTCGGCTTTCGAGATACCATTCCTCAGCCTGTATGTGGTTTATGCGCTGGATGCTGTCGGGTTGGTCGCGCACATGGTGTTTCTGGTCGATTACACCGCACGGGGCCTCG
>JANRAT010000163.1 GCA_030727885.1 Rhodospirillales bacterium
GACCAGATTGGGCCATTGGTCGGTTTTCATTTTTTACTTGTCCTCCCTTGCGGTCGACCCGACATCGGTGTTTCGTGAGGGCCAATCACCACTTTGTACTCTTTATAAATTCTTTAAGGCAGGGTTCCAAACACGATGACAAAAGAAACTGTATCCAAGAAAATTGACGAAACCCCGGTCTGGAACCTGGGTGATCTGTTTTCCAGTCCTGACGATCCCAAGGTGGACGCTGATCTCAGCCAGTCGGAACGGGAATCCAAAGCATTTCAGAAGACCTATTCCGGCCATCTTGAAGGTTTGAGCGGTGCCCAGCTGGGCAAGGCCGTTCAGGCATATGAGGCGATTCTGGAACGCGCTTTCAAGGTTATCAGCTATGCGCAGCTGCTGCACGCCGCCGATACCGTCGATCAGGGTATCGCCAGGTTCCACCAAAGCTGCCAGGAACGGATCAACGACATCACCGGTGCGACGCTGTTTTTCGTTCTGGAAATGAACAAATTCGATGATGCGGTGCTTGAGGAAAAGCTGAAAGATCCCGTGCTCGGTCGCTACCGCCCATGGATTGAGGCTGAGCGGCAGATGCGTCCATATCAGCTGGCCGACGAGATCGAACAGCTGTTGCACGACAAATCGGTGACCGGCCATTCGGCGTGGTCCCGCCTGTTCGACGAAACCATGGCAGAGCTGAGATTTTCCTTCGAAGGTGAACAACTGACGATCGGCGAAGTGCTGAACCGCATGTCCGATGCCGATGCGGCAATCCGGGCGAAGGCCGGGCACAGCCTCTCGGAAGGACTGTCGTCGCGGATCAGGTTGTTTTCGCTGGTCACCAATACCATCGCCAAAGACAAGGAAATCGAAGACACCAAGCGTCATCTGCCAAGTCCGATGAGCAGCCGCAACCTCGCCAATCAGGTTGAAGATGACGTCGTCAATGCACTGGCTACGGCCGTCACCTCAAATTATTCGCGGCTGAGCTATCGCTATTATGGCCTGAAGGCCCGCTGGTTCGGCGTTGAAAAGCTCAACTGGTGGGATCGCAATGCGCCGTTCCCGAAAACCCCGGAACGGAAATATTCCTGGGATCAGGCGCGCGCAACCGTGCTTGGCGCCTACGACGGATTTGCCCCGGAAATGGCAAAAACGGCGGAAACCTTCTTTGAAAAAGGCTGGATCGATGCATCGCCCCGGGCCGGCAAGAATTCCGGTGCCTTCGCGCATCCGGTGGTGCCATCCGCGCATCCATACATGCTGATGAACTTCTATGGCAAACCGCGCGACGTGATGACGCTGGCCCACGAACTTGGCCATTGCGTGCATCAGGTGCTGGCGGCACCGCAAGGCACCTTGCTGTCGAATACGCCGCTGACACTGGCTGAAACGGCATCGGTGTTCGGTGAAATGCTGACCTTCCGGGCGATCCTCAACGCCGAGACCGATGCCGCCAAACGCCGCGTTTTGCTAGCCGGCAAGGTCGAGGATATGCTCAACACCGTGGTTCGCCAGATCGCCTTCCACTGTTTTGAGACGCGCGTCCATGAGGAGCGCAAATCAGGTGAACTGACGGCGACCCGGCTTGGCGAAATCTGGTACGAGACGCAATCGGAAAGCCTCGGCCCGTCGATTGCCCTGAATGACGAATACCGGTCGCTGTGGTCATATATTCCGCATTTCGTGCACACGCCGTTTTATGTCTATGCCTATGCCTTTGGCGATTGTCTGGTGAATGCGCTGTATGGACTTTATCAGGACGGTCATCCGAAGTTTCAGGAAAAGTACTTTGCCATGTTGTCCGCCGGCGGCACGCTGCGTCACCGTGAATTGCTGGCACCGTTTGGCCTCGATGCCTCGGATCCGGCTTTCTGGACCCGCGGGCTGGATGTGATCGCCGGTTTTATTGACGAACTTGAAGCGGATCTGTCCTGATGCCGGGTATCGAAGGTGTGAACATGATCCATCGTCGCCCCAAAAAACCCAATGGCACACCGCCGATCCTGTTTATTCATGGGGCCTTTGCCTGTGCCTGGTGTTGGGACGAGTTTTTCCTGCCATGGTTTGCCGACGAGGGCTTTGACGTCTATGCTATCGATCTGCCCGGCCGGCGCGGCAGACCGGATTATGCCGAGCTGCAGAACTTCACGCTCAGCGACTATCAGGATGCGGTCTATGCGGCGATTGATCAGTTCGACGAGCCGCCGATCGTTGTCGGCCATTCGATGGGCGGGTTTCTGGCGTGGCGTGCGTGTGAAGTCAAAAACCTGGCTGCTCTGGTTCTGATGGCGCCCGTGCCGCCGACCGGTCTGGCGGCCCCGGCGATGCAGCTGATGATGACCAATCCATCCCTGGCGATGGATGTGGCGGCAATCCATGCGGGCGGCGCGGCGCAGGAAGACACGCTGCATGCGACACTTTTTTCAGATGCCGTGCCCCGCGAAGTCGCCGAGCGCTATATCACCCGTTTCCAGAGTGAAAGTTCACTTGCCGTCAGCGGTCTCTATACGCCACGGATGCCCAATGTCATGGGTTTCTGGGGTACACCGATCATGGTTCTGGGTGCCGGCAGTGATCCGTTGATTCCGCCGGCCCATGTCCACTGGACGGGTTCCATTTGCGGAAAGAATGCCCATATATATCAGGGAATGGGACACGGCATGATGCTGGAAATTGGCTGGCAGCGTGTTGCCGAAGACATCGCCATCTGGATCAAAGACCAGGGATTGGTGAGCGTCAGCAAAGCCTGAGCGGAGAACAAGACCCTCAATGAGCGACAATAACAGTCTCGGCGGCCGATTGCGCCGATATGCACAGGTCGGCGGTGCCGTCAGCGGTGTTGCCGCCAAGGCGGTCGGCGGTCGTGTGTTCGGTCTGCAGATCGACAAGGCGTCGCATGCCCGCGACATCCAGCTGGCACTGGGCGGCCTCAAGGGGCCGCTGATGAAGGTCGCGCAAATCCTCTCGACAATTCCCGATGTCCTGCCCGAAGAATACACCGCCGAGCTGATCAAGCTGCAAAGCAACGCGCCGCCGATGGGCTGGGCCTTTGTGAAGCGGCGGATGATGGCAGAGCTGGGGGCCGGCTGGCAGAAATGCTTCGAGCATTTTGAGCATGACGCCTGCAAGGCGGCATCTCTGGGCCAGGTGCACCGTGCCCGGTCGCTGGATGGGCGCGACATTGCCTGCAAGATTCAGTACCCGGATATGGCCTCTGCGGTCGAAGCCGACCTGAGCCAGCTGAAGATCGTCTTTTCGATCTACCGGCAGTATGACAAGTCGATCAATCCGAGCGAAATCCATCTCGAGCTGTCCGAACGGCTGCGCGAGGAGCTGGACTATCTGCGCGAAGCCAAGAACATGCTTCTGTACCGCCATATGCTGGCGGGCGAAGACTCTGTCCATGTGCCCGAACCCCTGATAGACGTCACGACCCAGCGTCTGCTGTCGATGACATGGCTTGAAGGTGACTCATTGCTGGACAGCCGTGATGCGCCGATTGAACACCGCAATACGCTGGCGCTCAGCATGTTCCGGGCCTGGTATGTGCCGTTCTACAAATACGGCGTCATTCACGGCGACCCGCATCTCGGCAACTATTCAACCTGTGTAGACGGCTCGATCAATCTGCTCGATTACGGCTGCATCCGGATTTTCCCGCCGTCGTTCGTCGGCGCGGTTATTGATCTGTATTTTGCGCTGCTTAACGATGACGAAGCCCTGGCCGTTCACGCTTATGAAACCTGGGGCTTCAAGAATCTCGATAAAGAGGTGATCGGCATCCTCAACCAATGGGCGCACTTCCTTTATGCGCCGCTGCTGGAAGACAAGGTACAGTCGATTCAGGAAAAAAGCGGCGTCAAGTATGGTGCCGGCGTGGCCGCCAAGGTGCATGCCGAACTAAAGAAAGTCGGTGGGGTAACGCCGCCCCGTGAAATCGTGCTGATGGACCGCGCGGCGATCGGGCTGGGCAGCGTGTTTACGCATCTGGGTGCCGAAATCAACTGGCACCGCACCTTCCATGAGCTGATCGAAGGGTTTGATCTGAAGACCCTGGCCGAACGCCAGAACACCGCCTTGCAATCCGTAGGCTTGCCCGGACACAGCTGAACGGCTGGACTCTTGTCCCACTTTGGCGCTCTGATTAAAATGTAAGTTGACGCTGCATCACAGGATTGACCGATGTATATCGAAGGTGGTGGCACCAAGAAGAAGTTCCTGCAAAAGGGCGAGGTCCTGTTTCACGACGGCGACCCGGGCGATGCCGCATTCATTGTCGATAGTGGCCTGATCGGTATTTACAAGCTGGTCGATGGCGAAGAGGTCGAGCTGGCCGTACTGACTCCGGGAGAGCTGTTCGGCGAGATGGCAATCGTCGATGGCTCCAAGCGCATGGCGCATGCGCTGGCCAAAGAGGAAAGCGTGGTCATCATGATCCCGTCGGCGGCGCTGGATGCCAGACTGGCCAAGACCGATCCGTTCATCAAGGCGCTGATGAAAATCCTCGTCAACAATCTGCGCAGCGTGCATCAGGCCTATATGCGCCGCGCCCGTTCGCTGACCGATTACATGAACGCCATCCAGTTCCACATTCAGGGCTTCAGACTGTATCTGACCCGGCTTGATGAAGACGAGATGACCCAGGACGGCCTGAAAAAACTGGCCCAGATAGACACTTTGCTGGAAGAGTTGCGGCGATCCTTCAAAGATCACCCGGACAAGCGGTTGAACGTGCTACGCGAGACCGATGTTGCGCGCACGAAAAACGAGAAGACTGAATAACCTGCGCTTTAAAGGTCTTTCGACAAGCGGGTGCCGGCAAATATGGCGGCGATAACCAGCGCCACGCCGACCAGCTGCAGCGGGCTCAGCGTTTCATTCAGGACAAACCAGGCGACCGCAATGGAGACAACGGGTTCGATGTTGTGGACCACCGAGACGTCGCTGGCGCGGGCATACTTGACCGCGAACATCTGTGCCGTGACGCCGATCAGATAAGCCAGCCCTGCACCTCCTAATGCCGTCCAGCCTAACCCGGTTTCGGGGAGCGCGAAGGCATCGAAGAAAATCATGCTGCCACCGGCAATCGGCAACAGGAAAAGATTGGCATAACTGACGATGACCATCGGTTCGGCAACCTCGGATGCCCGAGCGGCGGCCAGCAACAGCACCACCGTGCCAAGCCCGCCCATGAAGGCGAGCCCGATGCCAAGCGGGTTCAGGGTATCGAAGCTCGGCCCCAGCGCCAGACCCAGACCGGCGAAGGCAACGATGAAGGTGGCCAGTCTTCTGGGCCCGGGCAGGCGGCGTTCACGGATCGATTCGATCGCCAGTACGACCAGCGGAAACGTATAGAAAATCAGCGCCGCCAGCCCGACCGGAATATAGGCGACACTGCTCATGTATCCGAACGTGATCATGGTCAGACCGATCCCGGCCAAGATGGTCGAGCGCCATGCCTGTCGGGGCAGGGTGATGGATCCCGTCGTTGCGTATGCAACGACGAAAAGCACGATGACGCCGAGCGCGCCTCTGATCATGATCAGAGTCAGGGGTGTTGATC
>JANRAT010000164.1 GCA_030727885.1 Rhodospirillales bacterium
AAAAACACCGAATAACCGTTGTGGCAGGGCGCAAAATCGCGCCAATTCGTCAGTTCTGTTTAAATCCTGCGCCATATCGGGCCTTATGCAGAGGTCTCTCTATAGCGGACATGAGGAATGAGATGCCCGTCCACTGGTGACGCGGGCGCATAACAATAGAAGTTTGAGAGCCTGCATAGATGTTCTTCATCGTCGGTATCGTCCTCGTCATCGGCTGCGTGTTCGGCGGTTATTCAGTCCATGGTGATTTGCGCATCCTGTGGCAGCCGATTGAATATGTCATTATTCTCGGCGGTGCCCTCGGCGCGTTTCTGGCAGGTAATCCGAAAGCCGTTGTCATTGGGGCATTCAAGTCCTTCGGCACAATGGTCAAGGGACCAAAATACAAGAAAGATGCCTATGTCGAGCTGTTGAGCTGCATTTACAGCGTCTTCAGGTTAGCAAAATCCAAGGGTGATCTGGCGCTCGAACAACACGTCGAGAAACCGCATGACAGCTCCTTGTTCGCAAACTTTCCGAAATTTCAGCACGATCACCATGCCATCGATTCTTTCTGCGATTATCTGCGCCTTTTGACGCTGGGCGCGAGCAATGCGCACGAAATCGAGTCGATCATGGATCAGGAACTGGACGTGCATCACCACGAGAAACTGATGGTTTCGTCGGCAATGCGGTCAATCGGTGAAGCTATTCCGGCACTGGGCATCGTGGCCGCAGTTTTGGGCGTTATCGTGACCATGAGTTCAATCACCGAGCCGCCGGAAGTTTTGGGCGGACTGATCGGTGCTGCACTGGTTGGTACGTTTTCGGGTATTCTGGTCGCATACGGTTTCGTCCTGCCGATGGCGTCCAACCTGGAAGCCGCCTATAATGCCGAACACCATTACTTTAGGGGCTGACATAGATAAGGAATTTTCTTTATGAGTGTCAGATGGTTAGCAGCAGACGCAAAAGCAGGTTACCTGCAAGTATTCAAATAGAACTGATTCGTCATTTTGTGGCAGGGTCTTCGGCACGATCAGCGGCTGAGATTTGTGGCATTAATCGTAATTCTGCGATCC
>JANRAT010000165.1 GCA_030727885.1 Rhodospirillales bacterium
GAAAATCCGCAAGCAACGCCTGCGCCGCCGCCGCGCCAAAGCCGGGCATCATGGTACAGGTGTCGCCCAGGGCACTGCGGTTGTGCCAACGGCACCGATAGCGCCCTTGGTGCCTGAGGACATTTCCAGCGAACCGGCGCCGCCGGTATCTGTTGCATTGTCGCCAGCTGCGGAGCCAGAAACGCAAACAGACGAAACGGCAGCAATCACCGAAACAAAACCTGTGAAAAAACCGGTGGCGAAAAAAACAGCCGCCAAAAAAACAGTCAGCAAAAAGCCCGTCAGCAAAAAGCCCGCCAGCAAAAATACGGTCACTAAAAAAGCCTCGACGACGCCCCCCAAAGACGATGCCTGATTTCGCCATCGAGCAGGCGGCACTGGATGCGGGTCACGTCCGCATCTGCGGCGTCGACGAAGCCGGGCGGGGGCCACTGGCCGGGCCGGTGATCGCGGCGGCGGTCATTCTTGATGTGCACCAATTGAAAAAGCCGCTCTGGCAAAAGCTCGACGATTCCAAACGCATGACGGCGACGGCCCGCGATCTTCTGTTCGACGAGATCATGGCCACCGCCGAAGTCGGCGTCGGTATCGGCGGTATCGACGACATTGATCTGCTGAATATTCTCGGCGCCACGATGCGGGCGATGGCGCTGGCCGTGGGGCAACTTGCGCCGGTCCCCGATCTGGCGCTGATCGACGGCAACCGGCTGCCGGTGCTGACCTGCGCAGCTGAAAGTTTTATCAAAGGCGATGCCCGCAGTCTGTCGATTGCCGCCGCCTCGGTGATCGCCAAGGTGACCCGGGACCGCATCATGCAGGACCTCGCGGCACAGTTTCCGGGCTACGGCTGGGAACGTAACGCCGGCTACGGCACCGCCGAGCATATGGCGGCGCTACAAAACCTCGGCGCGACGCCGCATCACCGGAAAAGTTTTGCCCCGGTCAGGGATGTGCTGGCGGCAAAAATATAGCCTAAAAAAGTACCAGCATCAGTTGGCTTTATCGATGTTTTTGCAAATAAAGCCAGCCCGGTCATTGCTTTTGGTGGTGATGTTGAGTTCAGAGCTGTGCGTACTGCGGTAACGCAGGTATTGATGATCCGCCAATCTTTCAGACCAAACCTTTGGGTAATCTTTTCCATCGGATGAAAGGGTCGTGAATTTGGCTGCAGGTTCGGCCTGAGCTTCATCGGTCGCTTGTGGTTCTTTCTGCAAAAAACTCTTTTCAGTCGCTATCCAGATGTTACCGCCGCCCGCCTTCATCTCGATTTCAACAAAGCCAGGACCAGTGGCAACAAAAAAACGGTCATGAAAACCCTTATTGGGTCCCTCAGCTTTGTCTTCGCCGGGTGTTGGGCAAAATGTAGTTTCGGTATTCGAGCAGCCTGAAAGAGTAAATCCAATAATGACGGCGCAACTTGCCAGAGACACAGATTTCAACGCACGCATGATTTTTTCTCCTCTGTAGAGAGCCATTTTGAAAAATCAGAAAAGCAATTAATAATTGCTATTATTAATTAATACAACTTTTGAGTCTAGAGAATGATCCGTGCACTGTTGTTGGCACTCTTGTTGCGGCATGAAGGTGCACAGGCGGCAAAATTTTACAGGATTGCCTGGGTAGGGGGAGACATTAAAACTTCGTCATTCCCGCGCACGGGGGAGCCCAGCCAGATAATGACGAAAGGGTTCAGGGCAAGACAAAATCCGGTTGAAGTGAGCGGAAAAGTTTCTGCTTAAACGATAATGAAATGTTGATATAATCGACATGTAAATGCGGGGGCAAATGTCTGATAATCCATCAAGGATCATGAAATTACCGGTTTGGCGAACTGTGAAAGCGGCTTATCTGGTTATCTTTCATAATCCCCTGCTGGCATTAAAACTTGGTTTTGTTCCTATGTGCTTTGTGATCGCTCCAGCCATCCTGAGCGGATATTTCTGGGGCGGGGCGTCAACTGAGGAATATGCGGCTGCCATAGCCGAGAATACTGGATTTTGCCAGATGTTGAATTTCGTTTCTTACCTGGCAACCATACCCATGATCACTGCATGGCTTCTCAGATTTTGATGACTTTGATTAACACCCCATTCTGGTTGATGGGAATCTGCGTTTCTGTATCCGTAATGTCTTGGGCATACCGCTATCTGGTTCAGGGATATCCGATTACGCTGCCTGGCGAGTAGGTAATAATAGCACTGACGCGCCGGGTGAGGGGATGCGGCGTTGCTGGGGACACTGTGATCACCATGAAAATAGACGGATGCCTTTTTAAGAATACAGCGACCCGTTTCAGCTGTTAGTAATGTCGCTGGGTATGAGATCCTTTCTGAATTGATGCTGGTGACGCAATGACTGAGCAGACCAAGATTAGCCAAGACCAATTTTATCAGGCCTATGATCGCAGGCAGCAGGGCACGACTCTTAAGGCCAAGCACATCAGGCAGTTTCGCAAGGATTTCGTCGAGGCTTCCGGTTATCTCGGCGGCATGTCTGTACTGGAACTAGGCTGCGGCAACGGGCTGTTTCTGCAGTTCCTGGCAAGTATTGGCGTCACCGACTTCATCGGCGTCGATGGCGATCCGCGCATCAAGGCAGAACTGCCGGCGGCGCTGGCCCCGCATGTGCATATTTCCGATTTTGCCGATTTTTTCGCGTCCGAGGCGGCAAACCGGCAATTTGATCGTATCGTGCTGTTTGATGTTCTGGAACACTTTGCGCCGGATGACGCGGTTCAATTGCTGAAGGCCATCGCCGGAATGCTTGGCCCCGAAGGACGCGTCATCATCCGCGTGCCGAACATGGCATCGCCGCTGGCGCTGGCTGTGCAGTATAATGACGTGACGCACCGGACGGCATTTTCAGCAGGCTCAATCCGCCAGGTGGCGAGCATTGCCGGACTGGTGCCGGTCGCGTTCCGGGCGCAGGCTTATACGTCTCTCTACAAGGAAGTCCGTGAGCGGATCTTTACATCGGTGGTGTCGTGGTTCCTTGCCATGCCGCCGACCATCTGGTCGCCGAACATGATCGCGGTTCTGAAAAAAGACACAGCTTAACCGGTCGCTCTCCTGAATGGGCCGGATGACGGTGCGGGACAGTCCTAGATATTGTCCCGTTAACCATTATTAATTCCCATATGTTGCTTCATGACTCTCTCATAAGTCATTGAATCCATTTACTTGTTGACGGCGAATCGCCGGTGACTCAGGATGCGCCGCAAGAGGGCAGAGAACATGAAATCCTGGGTAAACAAGATCCACGTCGGCGATTGTATCGAACTGATGAACGCGTTGCCGGAAGGCAGCGTCGACATGGTGTTCGCCGATCCGCCGTATAATCTGCAGCTTTCGGGCGACCTGAAACGCCCGGAAACGCAAAAACTGGTGGCCGGTGTCGATGACGCCTGGGACCAGTTTGAGACCTTCAAGGCATATGACGATCTGACCCGCGACTGGCTGACCGCCGCCCGTCGCGCGCTCAAGCCTGACGGCACGCTCTGGGTGATCGGCAGCTATCACAATATTTTCCGGGTCGGCTCACAGTTGCAGGATCTCGGCTACTGGATTCTCAATGATGTGGTCTGGCGCAAGGCCAACCCGATGCCGAATTTCCGCGGCCGCCGTTTCACCAATGCACACGAAACGCTGATCTGGTGCTCGCGGTCGGAAGACAGCAAATACCGCTTCAATTACGAGTCCATGAAGGCGATGAACGACGATCTGCAGATGCGCTCCGACTGGTATCTGCCGATCTGTTCGGGCGGTGAGCGCCTGAAGGACAAGCAAGGCAAGAAAGCACATCCGACGCAAAAGCCCGAAGCGCTTTTGCACCGGGTCATCATGGCCTCGACCGAGATCGGCGACACGATCCTTGATCCGTTCTTCGGTACCGGCACGACCGGCGCCGTGGCGAAACGGCTGGGACGCAACTTTATTGGTATGGAACGGGAGAAAAGTTACGTGGCTTACGCAGAACAGCGCATTGCCGAGGTCAAGAAACTGGCCACCGACGAGATGCTCAATTCACCCTCGAAGCGCGATGAGCCGCGCATCCCGTTCGGCTGGCTGGTCGAACGCGGCATGCTGGAACCCGGCACCGTGCTAACCGATGACAAACGCCGCCACAAGGCGCGGGTCCGTGCCGACGGCACGCTGATCTCGTCGGATTTCAAAGGCTCGATCCATCAGGTCGGCGCACACGTGCAGAACCTGCCGGCCTGCAACGGCTGGACCTTCTGGTGCATCGACGTCGAAGGCGGCACCGTGCCGATCGACGTGTTGCGCCAGAAACTCCGCGCCGAGCTGCACTGAGTTATACACATAATCCATAAATCCGCTCCGTCATCCTGAATCAAGTTCAGGATGACGGCAGTGTCTGATGGCGATTGCCCTCTCCCTCGGGAGAGGGTGGCGCGCAGCGCCGGGTGAGGGGCTGTGCGAGGGGCTGTGCCGGGACTTCTGTAAGAAATTATTCGGTGTCAGGCGCGAAGCGGGCCATGATGGTTTCGACCGAGCTTTGCACGATCGCTTCCATGGTCTCGGCGTCGATGGCGTTGCTGCGCAGCACGTAAGGCCAGAAAGCGCGCGCCTTGATCAGACCCAGAAACTGCTCACTGACTTCGGCAGGGTCGATGCCGGGCATGGCGCCGGCATCGCGGGCGCCGGCCATGAAGCACGAGAAAACTGTGCAGGCTTCGGCCCGCTCGTTCATTTTTACCGCCAACGCCGGGTCGCGCATGGTCTCGCCCATCGCCATGCGGACCAGCCGCATGAAACTTTCCGACATCAGCAGCTTGCCTTCGGCACGACCCAGTTCAACAAGCTGCGGGCGCAGCGGCTTGCCGGGGATATAGCTCAGAGTGACGGTTTCTGAAAACTGTTCAAAGATCAGCTCGATGATGGCGTGGAACAGCGCTTCCTTGTTTTCAAAATGATTGTAGACGGTGCGCTTGGAGACACAGGCGCGCTCGGTGATGCGGTCCATGCTGGTGCCGGCAAAACCGTTTTCCTGAAACTCGGCAATCGCCGCATCAACGATCTGTCGACGCTTGGTGGCGCTGACGGAAAGTTGGGCGGGCTTCAGGACGGACATTAAAACGGGGTTCCAGCAATCAGGCGGTCAAAAAAAAATGGCCAACAAGTAAACTAAACAGTTTACATGGGGCATTGGGCTTAATAGTATACTCGCAAGTTTACTTCTTACAAACCCTGATATCAGCAATGCCTGCGGAAATTCATGCTTTCCGCTGCTGACCCTTCCTATTTGGAGAGCCCGACTATGGCAATTACCCTGACAGTCAACGACGTACAACGCACCGTCGATGCCGACCCCGACACCCCCCTGCTTTGGATATTGCGCGATTCCCTGAACCTGACCGGCACCAAATTCGGCTGCGGCGTTGGACTTTGCGGTGCCTGTACGGTGCATCTCAATGGCGCCGCGGTGCGCGCCTGCCAGACAACCCTCGGCGATGCCAGGGGGGCCCAGGTTGCAACCATCGAATCGCTGCAGACCCGC
>JANRAT010000166.1 GCA_030727885.1 Rhodospirillales bacterium
CTGCCGTCAGCAGGGCGCAGAGCAGGGTGTCATCTTCGGCAAAGGTCAGTCTCGGCGAACTTGCCTTCGGCACAACCCCGGCGGAAGTGGCCGGGCTCAACGGCGAGATCGTGCTGGATGATCTGATCAATCTGAAGTCCGAGGGAACACAGAATCTCACGATTGCCCTGCTTGATGCAGGCATTCCGCTCAGAAACGGCACCATCGCCTTCACCTTGCCCGGCGATGGCAATTTGCGCATCAACAAGGCCGCGTGGCCCCTGGCTGGTGGCAGCCTTGATGTGATCGATCTGATGATTACCCAGGACGGAATGCCAGAGATCATCATTGCCAATGTCAGGGATATGGATGCGGGCGCACTGGCCCGCAGTGTCGAGATAGATGGCCTGGAGGCCGAAGGCAAGCTGGCCGGCAGCATTCCGGTCCGCATCACCGCCGATGGCCCTGTCATAGATGATGCGCGTATCTGGTCTGAAAAGGGCGGTGTGCTGCGGTTCCGTTCGCAAGTTGCGTTGCAATCGCTGAAACAGAGTGGCGAGATGGCCGAACTGCTGACCAAGGCCCTGTCCGATTTCCGCTTCAATAATTTACAGATGTCTCTGGACGGTCCGCTTTCCGGCGACATCACAGCCAAGGCCAAGATCAACGGCGCCAACCCGGCGCTTTACGACGGAAAGCGGATTGAGTTGAATGTTTCGCTGCAAGGTGCCTTGCGGGATTTATTGCAAAGCGCTAGCGTTCTGAATGACCTTCCGGGAACCATCCGGGACCGGGTTAAAGGTCCCTCCGGAAAGCCGTAGGAGGAGCAAACAAGACGGAGAACGACCGATGTCGTACCGTAATTTTTGTGCTGTACTCGTCACGGCATCAATTTCATTACTGATCGTCGCCTGCGAACCCCGGGTCAAGGTTGAAGCCCCGGACAAGCCGATTGTCATCAACCTGAATGTCAAAATCGAGCATGAGGTGCGGGTCAGGGTCGAAAAAGATCTGGATCAGGCCCTGTCCAGCAACCCTGCCTTGTTCTAGGGACTCCGGCATGAAATTTTTCC
>JANRAT010000167.1:0-2971 GCA_030727885.1 Rhodospirillales bacterium
CGCCTTTGGGCTTCATCGGCTGTCTGGCCTACGGGTTGGCGATGGGGGCTTTCTGGGGGCTGGCACCGGTATTCGCCGGGCAGGTCGGACTCGACGTCAACGGCGTGGCACTTTTCATGTCACTTTGCATTCTCGGCGGCGGCCTGATGCAGTGGCCGATGGGCTGGCTGTCGGATCATTTCGACCGCAGGCTGGTGCTTACGTTCGCCTCGTTCATCGGCGGCGGGATGTCTTTACTGGTCGCCACCGGCGGCATCATCAAACCCGATATGCTGCCGTATCTGGCGCTGATCTTCGGCGCATCGACGTTTCCGATCTATGCCGTCACCGTTTCACACGCCAATGACTATGTTGAAGCCGACGAACGCGTGGTGGTCAGCGGCACCCTGCTGCTGACCTATGGTGCGGGGGCTATTGCCGGGCCGCTGCTGGCCGGGCAGATCATGAACCATCTGGGGGCCCAGGGACTTTTCTATTACATCGGCGGGGTCTTCATTCTGGTCGGCTGCTATGCGCTGTGGCGGATGACAAGGCGGGCGGCACCGTCTGCGGATGACAAGTCGACGTTCGTGCCGTCACCGGGATCATCGCTTCTGGCCGGGGCACTCGATCCGCATTCCATGCCGATGGAAGACAACACCAACATCGCGCAAGACTAAGTTCAGGCCCCAGTATCAGGTCCCGTATACGGCCAGTTCCAGTTCGTCGACGCTGTCTGCTTCAAGAACCTGCAGAACCACGTCATAGGAAAATCCGGCCCTCGCCATCACCGCCATGTCCTTGTCGCGCCGGGCTTCGCGGATGTCGCGATCATCGGACAGATACGGGCCGAGCCGACGCTTGCGTGCCAGTGTCAGGGCAGCAGCCAGATCAAGATTATTGGTGCGGGCTTCTTCCTCAAGGGCGATCAGCGCGGCATCGATGTCATCCTCGCCGATTCCCTTGCCTGCCAGCTTGTAGCGAATGCCCCTGAGCGGTGTTCCTTTGGCATGCAGCGAACGCGCCAGCATTTCCGCATAGGACGCATCATTGAGAAAACCCAAGCGAATGAATTTGGCGATGATGTCCTCGACGAATTTGGCCCCCTCGGCAGGGTCCGTGCCGTGATGGCTTTCGGAGCGCTTGACCTTCATCATCATCAGCTGTCGCAGGTTTGCAGAGGAACTGGCAAAGCGGCCAAGATAATGTGCTGCCGAATTTTCAAGATACTTCGCCGTTGCCTTGCGGGGGCCGCGCCGCTTTTTGGCCGGTTTCGATGGTTCTGCGTCTTCGTCGTCCATGTCTTGCACGTGCTCTTTCCGGGCCCGGTGAACAGCGCCTCTGGTTTTCATGCGCGTCACTGATTATATAGTTCTACAACGATACCATATAAAAACACCAAACATCCAAGTCGAGACGAGACCATGCATCAGCCGACCACCTCCAACGCGATCGGGCTTTGGACTTTGTACATGCGCGAAGTCCGCCGCTTCATGAAGGTCTATACACAGACCCTGCTGGCCCCGGTGGTGACGACGCTGCTGTTCCTCGCTGTGTTTACCCTGGCGCTCGGCAAATTCCGCCCGGATGTGCATGGTGTGCCGTTTGCGCAATTCCTGGCCCCGGGTCTGGTGATGATGGCGATTGCCCAGAATGCCTTTGCCAACACGTCCAGCAGCATCATGATTTCCAAGGTGCAGGGTAATATCGTCGACACCCTGATGCCGCCGTTCTCGCCGCTTGAGCTGGTCATGGGCATTGCGTTCGGCGGCGTCACGCGTGGCGCTCTTGTCGGCACGTCGGTGGCGTTGGCGATGATGATTGTGGTTGGCCTGACGATCAGCAATTTCGGCCTGATCGTCTATCACGCCTTTATGGCGTCATTGATGCTGGCCCTTTTGGGCATCATCGCCGGCATCTGGGCCGACAAATTCGATCACATGGCCGCCGTGACCAATTTCGTGATTACCCCGCTGGCATTTCTTTCAGGGACATTCTATTCCATCGAACGATTGCCCGAGGCCGGGCAGGTCATCGCCCACTTCAACCCGTTCTTTTATATGATTGATGGTTTCCGCTCCGGCTTTATCGGTCATGCCGATGTGCAGTCGTGGATCGGCATGTTTGTCATGGCCGGGGTCAATGTGGTGCTTTGGAGTATCTGCATGTGGATGTTCAGAACCGGCTACAAACTGAAACCCTGATCAGCGCCGCGTCTGAGTAGGTTTTTTCTTTTTTTCCTGAGCCGCCTCGAATTCATCAATCAGGGGTTCGATCATCTTGCGCAGAATATTGATTTCACGGGTCTGTGCATGCTCGGTCTCTTCGAGGCTGGCTGCCGTGCGTCTCAGCGATTCAAGGGCACCGCGAATCAACACGTCCTGTTTGTGCGCCTGCACTTGCAGTTCGGTTTCAGCAGCGGCCATCCGCTCCTCTATCAATATCTGACAGCGTTTTGACACTTCGGTTGAATAGACCAGACCGGCAATGCCGAAAAACAGGGCGAAACCGGCGATAAATTGAAAAAAAACGTCCACCTGTTAATGTCCGATCGATTCAAGAAATTCAACGTCAGGTCGAATGTAATTGAAAATTAGTATTGATCAAATGACGGCGGTCACACCATCTGAGAAAAGGCACTGTGCGTCTCAGGCAATAAACTCGTTTACGCTGTACCTGCATGCCGGTTAGCGGTTACAAAAGTTCATTGTCTATAATTACCCGGAAAAGAAATCATGCCGCATCTTGCCCGCCGCACATGGACCCCCGAAAGCTGTGAAGCCTACGTGCAGCAGATCGCGACCGAAACCGCGACCATGCAAGCCGACGCCGTCGACGCCCGGATCGACGCCCTGATTGCCGAGAACCGGCAAATTCACGAGCTGGACTGCATCAATCTCAATCCCGCGACCAATATCATGAACCCGAAGGCCGAAGCCGCCCTTGCCGCCGGGCTGGGATCCAGACCGTCACTCGGCTACCCCGGCGACAA
>JANRAT010000167.1:2981-3883 GCA_030727885.1 Rhodospirillales bacterium
ATACGAAATGGGTCTGGAAGCGATTGAAAAGATCGAAGTGATCTGCGCCGAACTGGCCGCCGAAATCTTTCAGGCAAAATATGCGGAAATCCGTGTCGGCTCAGGGGCGCTTGCCAATCTTTATGCCTTTATGGCGACGACCGAGCCGGGCGACAGCATCATTGCGCCACCGTCCAGCATCGGCGGTCACGTCACCCATCACACAAACGGCGCTGCCGGATTGTATGGCGTCAATATCCATCCGGCACCGGTTCTGCCCGATGGCTATACGATCGATATCACCGCCCTCGCCTCGCTGGCCCTCGAGGTCAAGCCGACCCTGATCACCATCGGCGGTAGTCTCAATCTGTTTGCCCACCCGGTTGCCGAAGTTCGCGCCATTGCCGATGAAGTCGGCTCGAAAGTGTTGTTCGATGCGGCGCATCTGTGCGGCATGATCGCCGGCAAGACATGGGAAAACCCGCTGACGCTGGGTGCCGACATCATGACCATGAGCACCTATAAAAGCCTCGGCGGTCCGGCCGGCGGCCTCGTCGTCACCAATGACGCGACCATCGCCGAACGCCTCGACAGGATTGCCTACCCGGGCCTGACCGCCAATTTTGATGCTGCCAAATCGGCAGCCCTGGTGATTACGCTGCTCGACTGGCGGGTTTACGGGGAAGCCTATGCCCGGCACATGTGTGCATTGGCCGACAGCCTTGCCCGTGAACTGAACCAGCGCGGCATTCCGATTTTTACCACCGCACAGGGCTTCACCAGTTCGCACCAGTTCGCCATTGAAGCGGCACCGTTCGGCGGCGGACAACAGGCTGCGAAGCGGCTCCGCGAAGCCAATATCCTGAGCTGCGGCATCGGCCTGCCGATTGACGACGTCAGCGGCGACGTCAACGGCCTCAGGC
>JANRAT010000167.1:3893-5450 GCA_030727885.1 Rhodospirillales bacterium
AGGCTCGGCACGCCGGAGATCGCCCGCATCGGCATGACCGTCGACGACATGCCGGCCCTGGCAACGCTGATCCAGCGCGGCCTGACCGGTAACGACATGGCAGCCGTTGCCGCCGAAGCCAGCGCCATGCGACGACGATTCCCTGGCTTCAAGTTCATCCGCACCTGACCTTCCGCCGTCAGAATCAAGTTCTGGATGACGGCGGCATGGAATTGACATTTGCGGGTAACCCGCAACGTCTTGTTGACAGTTGCGGACAGCATCTTGATACTCCACGGCTTTCTCGGACCCCAGCATAGGAGCAACGGTCATGATACCGGCAGTTATGCCCACATACGCCCGTTACGATCTGGCCTTCGACCACGGTGAAGGCGCTTATCTGTGGGATTCCGCGAACCGACGCTACCTTGATTTCGGCGCCGGCATTGCCGTTGCAAGCCTTGGCCATTGCCATCCGCATCTGGTCGAAGCGATCCGCGAGCAGGCCGGCAAACTGATGCATACGTCGAACCTGTATAATATCTCAGGTCAGCAGCGGCTTGCCGAGAGGCTTGTCGCTAATACGTTTGCCGATGCCGTTTTCTTCAATAATTCCGGCAACGAAGCGGTTGAGCTCGGCGTCAAGATGATCCGGCGCTACCAATATGCCAACGGACATCCGGAACGCTACCGGGTGATCACGGTGCAGGGCGCCTTTCATGGCCGTTCACTGGCCATGCTGTCGGCCGGCAAGCAGGAAAAGCATCTCAAGGGCTTCGGTCCTGAAGTCGATGGCTTTGATCAGGTGGCATTCGACAACCTGAACGAGCTGAAGGCGGCGATCGGCCCCGAGACCGCCGGCATTCTTGTTGAGCCTGTGCAGGGCGAAGGCGGGATGCGGCCGATGAGCAAGGCCTACCTGCAAAGCCTGCGGGCGATTGCCGACGAATTCGACCTGCTGTTGATGTTCGACGAAGTGCAGTCGGGTGTCGGGCGGACCGGCAAACTCTATGCCTATGAATGGACCGGTATTGCACCGGACATTCTGGCTTCGGCCAAGGGCATCGGCGGCGGCTTTCCGCTCGGCGCTACGATGGCCACGGAAAAAGTCGCTAAAACCATGACCTCCGGCTCGCACGGCTCGACCTATGGCGGCAACCCGCTGGCGATGGCCGCCGGGAACGCCGTCCTTGATATCGTGCTGGCACCCGGCTTCATGGAAAACGTGCAGAAGGTCGCAGCCCTGTTCAAAACCGGCCTTGATGATATCGCAGCCCGTTATCCGACGCTGTACGAAGAGTCACGCGGCACCGGTTTGATGCGTGGACTTAAATGCAAGATCACCAACACGGATGTGGTAGCCGAGCTGATGGAAAACGGTCTGCTGAGCGTGCCGGCCGGCGACAACGTCGTGCGCTTTGTACCGCCGTTGATCATAACGCCCGACGACGTCAAGGCAGCGCTGGCGATCATCGATGCATCATCACGCGAGCTGGCGGAAGACGCTGCCTAAGATGTCTTCGCCTAAACATTTTCTCGACAGCGACCATTTTGATCGAGAGACCTTGCGCACGATCC
>JANRAT010000168.1 GCA_030727885.1 Rhodospirillales bacterium
CTTCCTGAAGATAGATCACGTCCGGTTTGCCATCGGCATTGAACTTGGCGTTCATACCGTGATCGGCGGTCAGCGCCAGCGTTGCACCTTGAGCAGCGAGTTTGGCGAAGTAACCGTCCATCATCGCATAAAATTGATTGGCGACGGGCGTGCCCGGGGCGTGCTTGTGCTGGATATAATCGGTGGTCGACAGATACATGATGTCGGGGCGCATGGATGCCATCAGTTTGACGCCGGCTGCGAAAATGAACTCGCTGAGTTCCGCCGAATAAACCGACGGAATTTCCCGGCCGACCATGGCTTGAGCATTATCGATGCCGTTGCCGGCGAGGGTGGTCTGATCGGCTTTTTCCGAGGAGAAGCATATCGCGCGACCTGACGAGAAGTCGAGACCATTGCCGAGAAGACTGCGCAGCTTGTCCTTGGCCGTGACCACGGCAATCTTGGCACCGGCGTCATGGAAGGCCTTGAAGATGGTGTCGACGCGCAGGAAGCGGGCCTCGTTCATCATGATTTCCTGACCGCTGTCGGGGTCGAGGAAGAAGTTGCCTGAAATGCCATGAACGGCTGGCGGGCGTCCCGTAACGATCGAGAGATTGTTCGGGTTGGTAAAGCTCGGCACCACGCAATGGGCACGCAAATCGGCGCCCCCATTTTCGAGTGCCTTGGCAAGGAAGGGCATATGCCCGCCAGCGATAGCCTGTTCGATATAATCAGGCTCGGAGCCATCGATGCAGACGACCACGACCGGTGAAGCTGGCCAGCTATAGGTTCGGCCATTAACGGTGATGGATTTTTTCATATTGTTCATGGACGTCTCACTTTTCTGATCAGGCTGCTGCTGGGCGGCCGTCGCGGACCCCCATATCCTGGATGACGGATTCTATGACGCGAAGGGCACCGTTGATCTGCTCGGTGCCAATAGCGCCGATGCAACCGATCCGGAAGGATGGTGCCACTGTCAGCTTGCCCGGGTAAATGACATAGCCCTGATCTTTAAGGCGGTCATAAAAAACCTCGAAATCGAACTTGCTGTCTTCAGGCATTTTGAAAGTGACGATGATCGGTGCCTGCAGATGATCTGGCAGCAGCGTCTCGAAGCCGAGCGCGCGCATACCGCTGATCAGAAGGTCTCGGTTTTCCTTGTATCGGCGATATCGTTCGGTAATGCCGCCGGCAGCAAAGAATTGCTGAATGGCGGAATCAAAGGCGACGATGACATGCGTTGGTGGCGTGAAACGCCACTGGGCATTCTTTTCCATGGCAACCCATTGATCATAGAGATCAAGGCTGAGCGCATGGGCATTGCCCTTGCAGCCTTCGAGTACCGATTTGCGGATCAGGGCAAAGCCCATGCCGGGCACACCCTCAAGACATTTGTTGGAGGACGCCATGATGGCATCGTACTGAACCTTCGTGGCATCAAGTGCTATGGCGCCAAAGGCGCTCATGGCGTCGACAATCAGACTTTTGCCGTGCTTTGCGCAAACTTCGGCGATGGCTTCAATCGGATTGAGAATACCGGACGTGGTTTCGCAATGTACGGCGAGAACGTGGGTGATTGCCTTGTCATTGCTGAGGAGTGCATCCAGATGTTTCGGATCGGGCGGGGTGTCCTCTGCCGTTTCGTATGTTGCTGATGCACGACCCGCATATTTGAGAATTTTAATCATGCGCTGACCATAGGCACCGTTGATCAGGATCAGGGCTTTGCCGTCCTTGGGGATCAGTGTGCCAAGCGTTGCTTCGACCGCAAAAGTACCGCTGCCCTGAACCGGAACACAGACGTGTGTCGCTTCGGCATTGGCAATTTTCAGAAGGCTTCTGCGGACCCGGGCGTTGGTCTCGATAAAGGTCGCATCGCGCGAACCCCAATCATGCAGCATTGCCTGTTTGGTCTCGGCGCTTGTGGTTAATGGGCCAGGGGTGAGCAGCCAAGGGTCACGATGAGCAGTCGACATGGATATCCTCCGAAATACAGCGGCCAGCGAATGCGGACTTTATCGGTCAAAAACGGTCAAAAGTCCACAAATAAATAAATAAACTATTGTGACCGGTTCACTTTATTTAGCGGTTTCGCCAAGCCTGGGTTCGGCGTTTCAGCCCACGCGTCAGGATCATGTGTGCCAATCTGACTATGGCGGCTGTGGAAACAATCATCATTCCCATGGCCGCAGCCGGGGACTGGTCGCCGGCATCATCCATGTTCAATACAGCCACCGATGCTAAGCTTGTATCGGTTGAATAAAGAAACACCACTGCTGAGACCGTGGTCATGGCGTTGACGAACAAATACATAGAAATATCGAGAATGGCCGGTACGCAAACGGGCACCGTAACGCGCCAGAAGGTCTTGTAGAACGGCGCCTTCAGGGACTGTGATACGGCCTCAAACTCCGGATCCATCTGCTTCAGGGCGGTAACGGCTGAAAGATGCGATACCGTGTAAAAATGTGTGATCGTGCAAATAACCAGAATCGGCATGGTGTGATAAAGAAAACCGAGCGGATTATCCGGGTGATTGAAGAAAAACACATAAGACAGGCCAAGCACGAGACCGGGAACGGCCATCGGCACCATGCACAATGCCTGCATGGCAGTCCGTCCTGATTTGAAACCACGGCTTTTCTCAACAAGATAAGCGCCGAAAAAGACGACTATGGTGCCGAAAATAGCCGTCCAGGTCGCTAGCTGGATGGAATTGAAATACGAAGCCCAACCGCCGCCATCCATCAGATCAAAATTATAATGCTTGGTCGTGAGGGTCAGATTGTAGGGCCAGAAGGTAACCAATGACGAAAAGATCGCCATGCCCAGGATTGAGAGGATGATGAAGGCGATCAGGCTGCAGAACGCCAGCATGATCATGTCGAAGATACGATCCGGTTTGGGTTGATAGGGCACGGCACGCGCCGAAAGCAGGGCAACCTGCTTGCGTTGTACCAATCTGTCTGCCACGAACGCGAAGACGGCCGGCAGTAAAAGCGCCATTGATACAACGGCGCCCATCTGAAAGTCGTTCCTGCCGACAACCTGTTTGTAAACATCCGTTGCCAGCACATTGTACTGGCCGCCAACCACCTTGGGGACGCCGAAATCAGTGATGACCAGTGTAAATGCGACAAAGAACGCCGACACCAGGCCATAGCGCAAACTGGGCAGGGTAACGGAGAAAAAGGTCTTTATCTTGCTGGCGCCAAGCACTTCGGATGCCTCGTACAGTCGTGCATCACTCAACGACATGCCTATCAGCAGAATCGTCATGACGTGGGGGAATACATAGAACACTTCGCCCATGACAATCCCGACAGGGCCATACAGTTCAGCACCGAGCAGCCATGACTTGATGATGCCCTGTTGGCCGAAAAAGAACACCAGCGAGATTGCAGGCAACAATGACGGCATCAGAATGGGTATTAGAGCTATGCCTTTGAAAAGACTTTTCCCGGGCATGCACGAACGGGTCAGGGCATAGGCATAGATGAATGCGATGAACAGCACGATCACCGTCGCCAGCAAGGTCACCTTGAAGCTGTTGCCGATTGACCATGAAAGTGCCGGAGTCGTCAGGTAGGTGATATAGTTGGCGAAGCCGACAAAATCCCCATGGTTGTTCTGGAAGCTTTTAGAGAGCAGGGCATAAAGCGGTAAGGCAATGGCGACGATCAGATAAAGGGCGATTGCCGCCATGCTTAACCGCATGACGACGTCGTCTTTGCTGATTTTCGGCTTGATGCGCTGCATCGGAGTGATTGCCACTTCAGTCATTTAATTATCCGAGGGGTAGACGTTCATGTGCATGGCGGGCAGCGCGACTTTAAGGCTGGAGCCGATGGTCAGATCAATTTCTCGGGCTCTGGCGACCGAGACATCGATCATCAATTCTGTGCCGTCGCCGGCCAGCGGCAACATATGCACACGGTGGAACGAGCCAAGAAACTCGACGCGGTCGATCACGGATTCGACCTGGTTCGCGACGTCAATGGCACGCTCTCCGGTCAGGATGTCTTCCGGACGAATGCACAACAGCACTTCACTGCCAGTTACAAGGCTTGCTGACGGATTGTCGACCTGAATGGCGATGTTGCCGATCTGAACCGATTGCCGGGTTGCAAGTTTGCCTTTGATGAAATTGGTTGTGCCGATGAAGTCAGCAACAAAAGGCGACGCCGGTTCACTGTAAATTTCACTGGGCGTACCGACCTGTTCGATAACCCCCTGATTCATGACAACGATGCGATCAGCCATGGTCAGGGCTTCTTCCTGATCGTGTGTCACCATGATCGTGGTGATGCCGATTTTGTGCTGCAATTCCTTGATTTCGTGGCGCAGATGGGTCCGCACTTTTGCATCAAGGGCTGATAATGGCTCGTCCAGAAGCAGCAAGCCCGGTTTTGTCGCCAGGGCACGGGCCAGGGCAACACGTTGCTGTTGGCCGCCGGAAAGCTGAGCCGGGAATTTGTCTTCCTGCTCAGGCAGACCGACCAGTTGCAAAAGTTCGGTAACCTGTTGCTCTATCTGTTTTCCAGGCACGCCCTGATTTTCAAGGCCATAAGCGACATTGCGCCGGACCGTCATGTTCGGGAACAGGGCATAGGATTGAAAGACAATCCCGAAATCCCGTTCAGCCGGTGGCAAAGCCGAAATATCACGGCCCTTTTGGAATATCTGTCCACTGCTTTGGATATCAAGTCCAGCAATGGCACGCAGCAAGGTCGTTTTGCCGCAACCGGATGGTCCCAGAAAACAGACGAATTCTTTATCAAAAATCTCAAGAGAAATATCGCGTAGCGCTGTAAATTCACCGAAGTTTTTGGTGACATTTACGATTTTTATATAAGGTTCACCCTGTTCCGCTGACATATTTTCTGCACCCCCTACGAGCGGTCGACTGAAAATCTGAGGGAAATCTCCGGACGCAGGCGCGTCCGGAGGTTCCTATATCAAGTTTGATCCTGAATTACTTCGGTTCAGACTTGCTGTCGTAACGCTTCCGCCATTCGTCGAGAACGCGGATGCGGTTTGAAGCGGCCCAGGCAAAATCGTTCTTTATCATCTTGCCCTCGATGCCAGCCGGGAAGTTCTTGACGGGTTTGGATTTACCAACCATCGAAACCACGGCATAGGACTCGTTATAGATGGCCATCGCGGCTTCGCTGACTGACCAGTCGGCAAGCTTCTTGGCTGCTGCCAGCTTTTTCGTGTTCTTGACGATAGCGAAGGCTTCAAGGTCCCAACCAACGCCAGGCGACGGGGCGATGACTTCAATTGGTGCCCCTTCGGATTTCGACTTGGCGCCGCGATACGCGAACGAAATGCCAATCGGAATTTCACCGCGAGCGGCCAGTTTGCAAGGTGCGGAACCGGAATGCGTATAGCGCGAAATGTTATCGTGCAGTGCATCCATGTATTTCCAGGCAGCTTCTTCGCCCATCATCT
>JANRAT010000169.1 GCA_030727885.1 Rhodospirillales bacterium
AATCAGAATTTCCCGGAGGTCTTCGTGGGAAAGGCCGTTCGTGATGGCGCCGCGGTAATGCAATTTGAATTCGTGACTTTTACCAAGGCCGGCGAGCATGCCGAGATTGAGAATCGATCGATCACGCTTCGACAAAACGCCTCGTCCCCAGGTGCCACCCCAGCAATACTCGGTTACCATTTCCTGGAAATCGCGATTGAAATCGTCAGCCTTGCTGAGCGATGCCTCGACATAGGCCTCGCCAAGCACTTCCTTGCGACATTTTAATCCGCGTTCAAATTGATCGGATGACATTAATTTTTTCTCCCGGGTGATTTATTTCAGTGATTTTGGAGGCGGAACTATGCAAAGCGCATGCTTGTTCGGCAAGGCGGATGATTTGTTTTTTCCTAAACAAATGGCAAAAACCACTCAGATATCTGCGAATATCAGGGTATTTTGATATGGTTTGCGATACGTTCATCTATTCGAATATGTGAGATAGAAATAGTCATAAAATGGGATTGCCTAATGAATTGACACCGTTAAGGTCGATCAGTAGGTTAATCTCAATAATAAAAACAGTTTGTTAAATTTAGGGAGGAAGCGTGGCTCTTCTGGAAATCAAAGATCTCCAGACCCAGTTTTTTACGTCAGCTGGGACTGTAAAAGCCGTCGATGGTGTTTCGTACACTGTCGAGGAAGGCGAGACTGTTGCTGTTGTCGGTGAATCCGGCTCCGGTAAATCCGTAACGGCAATGAGCATCATGAGACTTATTCCGTGGCCCCCCGGCAAGATTGTCGGAGGCTCCATCATGTTTGATGGTCAGGATCTGCTCGAACTCACTGAAGACGAAATGCGCAGCATTCGCGGACGTGATATCGGCATGATCTTTCAGGAACCGATGACGTCGCTCAACCCGGTTCTGACCATTGGTCTGCAATTAACCGAGCCGATGATCGCGCATCTGAACATGTCCGAAGAAGAGGCCATGGCCAAAGCGGTCAAGCTGCTTGGCATGGTCGGCATTTCGGAACCTGAGCGTCGACTGGCCCAGTATCCGCATCATCTTTCAGGTGGCATGCGCCAGCGTGTGGTTATCGCCATGGCACTGGCCTGCGATCCGAAACTGATTATTGCTGACGAGCCGACGACGGCTCTGGATGTGACGATTCAGGCGCAGATTCTTGAGTTGATGAAGAATCTGACCCGTGATCTTGGCGTGGCGATGATCATCATCACCCATAATCTTGGCGTGGTTGCGCGCTATGCCGACCGGGTCAACGTCATGTATGCAGGACGTATCATTGAATCCGGTCTTGCCAGCGATATCTATCATCGCCCGCGTCATCCCTACACTCTGGCCTTGCTTAAATCCGTACCGCGGATGGATCGTCAGAGAACCGACAAGCTTGATCCGGTTGATGGTCAGCCGCCTGATCTGACGAAACTTGATGGTGGCTGCTCGTTCCGCCCGCGTTGCCGCTTTGCCAAAGATCATTGTGCAGAGAGCTTCCCGGTTCTTGAGGAAATCGAGAACGGCCATACTTGTGCCTGCTTTGAAAAAGAAAATTTAGCTAAAGAAATAAAGGAAGTGGTGGGATGAACGAAGTCGTGACACCCATGCGCAATGCAACGAACACCGGCAGCTCCAAGGGTTTCGATGAAGTCCTGGTCGATGTGCGGAATCTGAAGATGTACTTCCCGATCACGGAAGGCGTATTCATTCCCAAGGTGGTGGCGCAGGTTAAAGCCGTCAATGATGTCAGCTTCAAGATATTCCGGGGCGAAACCTTGGGTATCGTCGGCGAATCCGGCTGTGGCAAAACCACGACTGGTCGCTGCATTCTGCAGTTGGAAAAACCGACTGCCGGCGAAATCATCTATGGCGGCGATGACATCACCAAGTACAATTCCAAGGAAATGATTGAGGTCCGCAAGAAGATCCAGGTGATCTTCCAGGACCCGTACAGTTCCTTGAATCCGCGTATGAAAGTCGGCGAAATCATTGCCGAACCGATGTCCGTTCATAAAATCATTACGGATCCGGTGGAGCGCCGCAAACGCGTACTTTATCTTTTGAACGTCTGCGGTCTGGCCTCTGCTTTTGCAGATCGCTATCCGCATGAAATGTCAGGCGGACAGCGCCAGCGGGTCGGTATCGCCCGTGCCCTGGCGATGAACCCGGAATTCATCATCTGCGACGAAGCCGTTTCGGCTCTCGACGTTTCCATTCAGGCACAGGTGATCAACCTGCTTGAAGACCTGCGTGATGAATTCAATCTGACCTATATGTTCATTTCGCATGATTTAAGCGTGGTGCGTCATATCTGTCACCGGGTTGCCGTGATGTATCTCGGCAATCTCGTGGAATTGGCAGACGGCGACGAACTGTTCGATAACCCGATGCATCCGTATACGCGACTGTTGCTCAATGCGGTGCCTATTCCGGATCCGGATGTTGAAAAACAGCGGGCCCATGAAATTATCCAAGGCGAAATACCAAGTCCGATCAACCCGCCATCAGGGTGTGTTTTCCATCCCCGGTGTCCGGCGGCTGTTGACGGATGCAATAAAAATATCCCGAAGTTAAGGGAAGTTAAACCAGGCCACTGGGTGGCCTGTTCAGAGGTGTGATCACGCTGCGAGCAAAGCGTGGAACATGACGTGGGGTAATCCCGTCACTACTTCAAATCAGGGAAGGAGACATTAAATGCTCAAACATACTGGGAGACTCGCTCTCGCTGCTGCAGTTGGCCTCGGCCTAACTGTTGGCGGGGGCGCTGTTAAGGCGGAAACGCCTAAGAAAGGTGGTATACTTTCGTTCGTTGTTGCATCGGATCTGCCGTCATTTGACGGTCACCGTGAAACGACCTTCGGTGTAGTTCACCCGCTCGCGCCGTTCTACAGCTTGCTGATCCGCGTTAACCCGGCGAACCCGAGTGACCCGACTGACTTCGAGTGCGATCTTTGCGTTGGTAAAGTGCCAACACCGGAAAATGACGGTAAGAAATATACCTTCAAAATCCGCAAGAACGTGAAATTCCATGATGGTGCGCCGCTGACGTCTGCTGACGTCAAGGCAACTTTGGACAAGATCGTTTTCCCGCCGGAAGGTATTCCGTCGGCCCGTAAGTCATATTACCGGATGGTCGATAAAATTACGGCACCGGATCCGGAAACACTCGTCGTCACGCTGAAGTTCCCTTCGGCATCGTTTATTCCGGCAATGGCCAACCCGTTCAACTTCATCTATTCGAAGAAGGATCTGGATCAGCACGGTTACGATTGGCACACGAAGAACGTCAACGGCTCAGGTCCGTTCAAGTTCGTTCAGTACCAGCCGGGTGCTTTCGTAGAAGGTGTTCGCGATGAAAACTTCTACATGGAAGGCCGTCCGTACCTCGATGGTTTCCGTTCGATCATTGCTCCGAAGATGGCTGTTCGTTTGCAGGCAATTCGTGGCGATCGTGCGGCAATCGAGTTCCGTGGTTTCCCGCCTAAAGCACGCGATGACCTTGTCAAAGCACTGGGTGATAAAGTTACGGTTCAGGAAAGTGACTGGAACTGTAACCTTCTCGCAACCCCGAACACGAAGGCTCCGGCGATTTCGGACGTGCGCGTTCGTCAGGCTTTGACCCTTGCGATTGATCGTTGGGCCGGGTCTGAATACCTGTCGCAGATCGCGATTGTTAAAACCGTCGGTGGTGTCGTATTCCCGGGCCACCCGCTGGCTGCCACCAAGGAAGAACTCCATAAGCTGAAGGGGTATGGCAAGGACATCGAAAAGTCCCGTGCTGAATCCAAGAAGCTTCTGGCTGATGCTGGTCACGCTGGCATGAAGCTGAACTTCTCGAACCGTGGTGTCGATCAACCATACAAGATCGTCGGTACATGGCTCGTTGATCAGTGGCGCAAAGTCGGTATCACTGCCGATCAGCGCGTACAACCGTCGGGTCCGTTCTACGATACGCTTCGTAAAACCAAGGACTTTGACGTCTCCATCGACTTCAACTGCCAGGCGGTTATCGATCCGGTCGCCGATATTAGTAAGTTCCTGCCTACTTCCGGTAGCAATTTCACTAGTTTCGAAGATGCTGAACTCGAGACCCTCTACGCGCAGATCGAAAAAGAAGGCGACGCTGGCAAACTTCGTTCGCTCATTCGTAAATACGAAACCCGTGCACTCAGTGACACGGCGAGCAGCATGATCACACTGTGGTGGTACAAAATTAATGTGCACCGCTCCTATGTGAAGGGTTGGAAGATTGCACCGTCGCACTATCTGGCGCAGCAACTCGACCAAGTCTGGCTTGATAAGTAATCAAGACAGCTAAGCCTACCGGGTCCCGTCCGTCATCTCGGTGGCGGGCGGGATACCGACTGATTAACAATAATTTGGCAGAGAAACGGTTAGCACCAGATGTCTAAATATATTTTCCAACGCGTATTGCTGATGATCCCGACGTTGATTGGTGCCGGCATACTCGTATTCTTCCTGATGCGGATGATTCCAGGTGATATCTGCGAATTGCGTCTGGCCGGCACGGGGCTCTCGGTTGAGCAGGAACAGATTGACATCTGTCGTGAAAATCTGGGTCTAAACCGGGCGTTACCGCTTCAGTTCATCGATTTCATGTACGGTTTTGTAACATTCGATCTCGGCGATTCCATGTGGACAGGCCACCCGATCACCGAAGAGATCGGTTTGCGCTTTCAGCTTTCGCTGCAGGTCGCAATCATGGCGACCCTGTTTGTAATCGTTATTTCAATTCCGCTGGGCGCGATTTCGGCGATCAAGCAGGATACATGGCTGGACTATGCCGTCCGCATATTCTCGATTGCCGGCATTGCGATACCATCGTTTTGGTTTGGCATCATGATCATTCTGGGGCTTTTGATTTTAACCCAAGCCGTGTCCGGGGTTCCGTGGATGCCGCCCATTGAATACAAACCGATCTGGGTCGACCCGATGCACAACATGTCACAGCTTATCTGGCCGGCCCTCGCAACCGGGTACCGTTACGCGGCCGTGGCGACCCGTATGACCCGCTCGACATTGCTCGAAGTGCTGCGCGAAGACTATATCCGCACTGCGCGGGCCAAGGGTCTGATCGAGAAAGTCGTGATTAACCGCCACGCTCTGAAAAACGCCATGCTTCCGGTGGTCACGATCATCGGTATCGAGTTCGCGTTCCTCATCGGTGGGCTGGTTGTTACCGAACAGGTCTTCAATCTGAACGGCATTGGCAAGCTTTTCGTCGATAGCGTCAGCAACCATGACTACACGATGGTTCAGGCGTTGGTGATGCTTGTTGTGATGTCCTTCGTGATCGTCAACTTGTTCATTGACTTGTGTTACGCGTGGCTTGATCCGCGCATTCGGTACAGCTGAGGAAATGAAATGACAACAACAACAGAATCGGCAGTCGAAGCTAAG
>JANRAT010000170.1:0-5120 GCA_030727885.1 Rhodospirillales bacterium
AGTGGTGCGATGCTGGGAAATCTTCGAAAGCACGCAAGTGGTCAACCGGTTATGGGCAGGTAAACTTAAGGGCACTGTATGGGCAAATTACATGCTGATTTCGGCACAGTGGCGGGGTGCTGACAAAACACCGATTTTCGAGCACGGCGAACTGCCCCGCTATCTCACCAACACAACCCTTGAAACCTTCCAGCAGACCCAGAACGACGGCACCTGCCTTGGTTGTCACGCAGGTGCGCAAACGGCGAACGGTAAGCCATCCAATTTCGTCTTCATGCTGCGCCGGGCACAATGATCAGGGAAACAAAGCCATGAAACACGTTGCGTTCTTTCTAACAATTCTCGGGTGCTTTTTCACAAGTCCATCGATGGCGAAGGATCAGACCTGTACGCTGACGTTTGATGTGATCGCCGGCAATGCCCTGGGTACCATCAATCCAGGTGAACAGTTGGCCGGAAAAATTGAATTCTCGACCACCAAGTCCTGGTTGCAGGACAAGGAAACCCTTTCGTATTTTTCGGATGGAAAGGTCAGCGTCACCCATCCGGACAAGGGTTCCGTGCAGGGCCATGTACGCGTCGTTCACGTGGTCCGCACGCCATACACGGCTGATTACATTTCAATTGATGCCAATCTCGCCAAAGGCAATCTGGGTGGTGAGAAGTCATATGAAGACCCGATGCTGATCACATTCTATTCGCCGCCGGGTACGCTTTCGACATCCGAATTGCCACGCACAACGGCGGAATGGAACAGGCTTTCAAAACGACGGTTTTTTCAGGTTCATACGCCCGATGCGATGTCGACTTTTTATGGCGATTTCAACAACGTTACCGGACAGTGTTCCTGAACGTTTGAGATCAATCGTGTTCAAGGCAGGCAATGATGGCATCTGTTGACGCGTGAATATGCCGGCGCAGGAAATCGGAGGCTTTGGATTTCTTTCCTGACTTCATCAATGCAACCAATTCATGGTGCTGTTCGAGCGACGCAGTGGCGTGCGCCGAGTGCTTCCACATGTAACCGAGATACCTTGAATATCTGGCCCGCAGCTGACTGACGAGCTCAAGGGCAATTGGTCGGCCGGCCGGGGTATAGAGGGCGGCATGAAATTCATCATTGGCGCACAGCAGATCATAGACCTTCCTGGCTTTTGATATTTTCTTTAGCGCCGCAGCAATGCGCATTTCATCATCAATCGTGAAACGGCCACAAGCCGCCTCAACCAGTTCGCTTTCAAGCGTGATCCTGAGGTTGGCAGTTTCCAGAACCTCGGCGGCAACAAGTGGTGCTACGCGTACCCCCCTGTTCGCCTGATGCACCAGATATCGTTCCGCCGTCAGTTGCCCCAGCGCTTCACGGACTGGTGCCTGACTGACATTGAAGCGCGCCGCAATATGGCTTTGTTTGATCGGAGCATCAGGCTCAACCTCGGCAGAGACGATTTCCCGGCGCAGAACATCAGCGATCCGTTCAGAGATCGAAAGACTGATGTTCTCAACTTCATTTACTGCCGAGGCTTTCATGCCAACCATGCGCTTGACTCTTTCCGTCCACTTAATATTATCGATTATCGATAATATTACATGAAAGATTGTTCTATGGAAACCGCAAAATACGACGCCATCACCTTTGATGTTTACGGCACACTGATTGACTGGGAGCCGGCCATCCTCACGGCACTCGGCAACTGGGCCAAGGCGAACAAGGTCGATGCCACGGCTGCGGACCTGCTGGATGCCTTTGATCGCGCCCGCGCCCATTATCAGGCGCTGATGCCCGGCCGGGATTATCGTCGTATCCTGCGCTCTGCGTATTCATACATGGCCAACGAGTATGAGCTTCAGGCCGATGCGCAAGAACGTACCGACTTCGGTGATTCCGTCTGTGACTGGCCTGCCTATATCGACAGTGTCACGGCCCTGAACCGGCTAAAGGAGAAGTTCGTACTGGGCGCTTTCACCAATATGGATGATGCGTCGTTTGCGCACTCGCACGCACGGCTTGGGAACTGTTTCGAGATTATTGTTACGGCCGAGCGGGTCGGCTCCTACAAGCCATCCTTGCGTCATTTCGTCGTCGGCCTGACCGATCTTGCGGCGCGCGGCATTCCGCCGGAGCGCGTCCTGCATGTGGCGCAGAGTTTGCGGGCAGACATCAGACCCGCCAACCTGCTGGGTCAGGATGTGGTCTGGATCAATCGCAAGGATCGCGGACTTGGTCATTCAGGCTTTGGTGCGGAACTCGCCGTGCCTATGGCAACCTATCCTAGCATGGAAAGCTTCGTCGCCGATTTTCTCGGCTGATCACCCTTCTCCGGTGATTGAAGCCAGCTCACGCGACAGATAGATCATTCCGGCCATGCGTTCCTTGGGCGTATCCCATAGGCGCGAAAATACCAGCTTATGATCGGGACGCAGTTTCGCTGTCCCCTTCTGCGCGTTCAGCCATGCCACCAGTTTGACCGGGTCCTTGACCTGATCATTGTGAAACTGCACGACAGCCCCTTTCGGACCGGCGTCCAGTTTTGCGATGCCGGCACGGCGGCAGAACTGTTTGATCTTGACCACTTCAAGCAGGTTTTCCGCTTCTGCCGGGATCGGTCCGAAACGGTCGATCAGCTCAGCCGCCGTCTGCTCGATCTCTTCAGGCTCCTTGAGCCAGGCAATGCGGCGATACAGGCCCATCCGCACGGACAGATCGGCGACGTACCAGTCCGGGATCAGCACAGGCATGCCGAGCGATACCTGCGGCGACCATTCGGCGTCGGCAGCATCGGCACCCATGCCACGCGCGTCGGCAACCGCCTCTTCCAGCATCTGCTGATAAAGCTCGATCCCGACTTCTCGGATATGGCCGGACTGCTCGTCGCCCAGCAGATTGCCGGCGCCACGGATATCCATGTCATGGCTGGCCAGCGTGAAGCCGGCGCCGAGGCTGTCGAGTGTCTGCATGACCTCAAGACGCTTTTCCGCCGTCTTCGTCAGCATCTGCCCGGGCGGCAGTGTCAGATAGGCATAGGCCCTTGTCTTGGAACGCCCAACCCGGCCGCGTAACTGATACAGCTGTGCCAGCCCGAACATGTCGGCGCGGTGGATGATGATGGTGTTGACCGCCGGCAGATCGAGCCCGCTTTCAATAATGTTGGTCGACAGCATCACATCATAGGCACCGTCATAGAAGCGCGAGATGACGTCTTCCAGATGTGCCACCGGCATCTGTCCGTGCACCATCGCCAGCTTGACCTCGGGGACCAGCTTCTGCAGCCGGTCGGCGACTTTTTCCAGATCACTGATGCGCGGGCAGACATAGAACGTCTGACCGCCGCGATATTGTTCACGCAAAATCGCTTCGCGGATGATCACCGGATCGAACGGCAAGACGAAGGTGCGGACCGCCAGACGGTCGACCGGCGGCGTTGCAATCAGGCTCATTTCACGGATGCCGCTGAGCGCCATCTGCAAGGTACGCGGGATCGGCGTTGCCGTCAGGGTCAGCACATGCACGTCGGTGCGCAGATTCTTCAGGCGTTCCTTGTGGGCAACACCGAAGTGCTGTTCCTCATCGATGATCATCAGGCCGAGATCGCGAAAGCCGATATCTTTGGCCAGCAATGCGTGCGTGCCGATGACGATATCAACGTCGCCCCGCTTCATGCCTTCACGGATCGCCGTCGCATCCTTGGCCGTCACCAGCCGCGACAACTGCGCGACCTTGACCGGGAAGCCGCGAAAACGTTCGGTAAAATTCATGAAGTGCTGACGGCACAGCAGCGTTGTCGGCACGACGACGGCAACCTGTTTGCCTTCCATGGCGACAGCAAAGGCCGCCCGGAGCGCCACTTCGGTCTTGCCGAAGCCGACATCACCGCAGACCAGCCGGTCGGTTGGTCGGCCCTTCTGCAGATCGCCCAGCACGTCCTTGATGGCTTCCAGCTGGTCTTCGGTTTCATTGAATGCAAAGCGTGCGCAGAATTCCTCGTAAGCCCCTTCGTGGGCAACGAACTTGTGTGCGGTCTTCAGCTCACGCGCAGCGGCGATGCGGATCAGCTCGTCGGCCATTTCCTTGACGCGCTGCTTGAGTTTGGCGCGTCTCGCCTGCCACGCAGCACCGCCCAGGCGATCCAGCTGCACACCGGCATCTTCCGAGCCATAGCGGGTCAGCAGATCGACGTTCTCGACCGGCAGAAACAGTTTGGAATCGCCGGCGTAGGCAAGCTGCAGACAATCATGCGGCGCACCACCGACTTCTATGGTGACCAGGTCAATGAACTGGCCGATCCCGTGATCGACGTGGACAACCAGATCACCCGGCTGCAGCGCTGAAACCTCGGCGATGAAATTCTCCGGGCGGATCCGTCGCCGGCCCGGACGAGCCATGCGATCACCCAGCATGTCACTTTCGGTGATGACGCAAAGATCATCGATCTGGAAACCGCGATCGATGCCAATGACACCGACGACGGCCTGCCCCGGTTTGGCATTGTCGCTCTCCGTCAACCGTAATGCCGGTGCGCCGTGCTCGATCAGCAGTCCCTTCAGGCGCTCGGCAGAACCTTCGGAGAAGCCGGCGATGACGACTCGCTTGTTGGCTGCTGTATAGGCCTTGATATCCTTGACCACGGCCTCGTAGATATTCGCCTTGGGGTCGACCCGGACCTCGGCATAGTCGCGGGCAATGGTGCCCCCGAGATCACTGTTGCCGGTATCGAACGGCGACAGATCGCTGATTGAGCGCCCCTTCAAGTGCCCGGCCAGCGCGTCCGCATCGACGAACATCATATCCGGCGGTACTGGATGGTATGGTACGCCGCTCTCGGCATCGGAAATCGTTTTTCGTGCGGTGAAATATTCCGAGATCAGATCGCGACGGGCCTGCAGTGATGCTTCTGCCTGATGGTCGAACAGAACGACGGCTTTCGGCAGATAATCAAACAGGGTTTCAAGCGTCTCGTGAAAAAGCGGCAACCAATGTTCGAAGCCCTGATGACGCCTGCCGGCGCTGATCGATTCATAAAGCGGATCGTCGGCGCCGCCGGTCTGAAACAGTTCACGGTATTTCGTGCGAAATCTTGAAATCGCCTCGTCGTCGAGCGGCGCTTCACTGACCGGTGTCAGGG
>JANRAT010000170.1:5130-5411 GCA_030727885.1 Rhodospirillales bacterium
TGATCTGGACAACTTCACCGGTCGAGCGCTGGGTCGCCGGATCGAAACTGCGCAATGTGTCCAGCTCGTCACCAAAGAAATCAAGCCGGACCGGCCCACCGGCCCCGGCGGCGAAGATATCGACGATGCCGCCACGCACGGCGTATTCACCTGGCTCGGTGACGGTTTCGATGCGGGTAAAACCGAATCGTTCCAGTTCCCGGACCAGCTCATCGGGCGCAATGCGGATACCTGATTTCAGGACACGCCCAGCCCCTTTCAGAAAGGCCCGTGGCGGCACC
>JANRAT010000171.1 GCA_030727885.1 Rhodospirillales bacterium
GCGCGAGCGGTATGGTCGATGACGGCCAGCGTAAGGGCCACTATCTGCTCGACGACAAACCCCAGGATATTGTTTTCAGCGCCCGCTTTCAGCAAGACTGAGCTGCCGCATCGACGGCAATCCGGCAAAGCCGGTCGTTTCTGCCCCCATGACCCGGCAATAACTGCCCTTAAGCCCTGTTTTACCGCTCTCACACCCCCTTGTTGAAAATATATCTTCAATATTTTCAATGCCTTATATCTCAAAAACAAAATTGGCCCGTCCTTTGCTTATTAGACGGCAACGGAATTGCGTTTACGGAGAAGATCAATGGCAACTTTGGCAGTCGAGCAGAAGCAACAGCAATACGGCTATCAGCGAGATGAAGTCACGCAGGGCGGCCCTAACCAGGTCAATCTCGGCGGCTTTGCGATCTCGTTTGAGGATTTGCTGCAGCGGGTCGGTGCCCGTCTCGAAAATGCCTTCAGTGCCGCGGACAAGACGTCCGGCATTCCCGTCAGCGCCGCCAACAGCGATGACAGCAAAAACACCCGCGACCAGATCGCCAGTCGTGATGATAAAAGCGACCGCAGCGACGACCGCAAGGATGACGCGCCGGCCGACAAAACCCGCAAAGCCTCCTCTGACAAGCGTGACAACACGGCTGACCGGAGTGATGACAAGCCACGCACTGACGTCACTGCCGACAATCGCGCCGAACAGGCCGACAACAATGGCCGCGACGATGTGAACCCCGAAAACAAAACGGAAAAAGCCGACAGCGGTCACCATGACGACAAGGCCGGCAAGGAAAAGTCCGCAGACAGCAGCGATGGCGATGCCAAGAGCCAGTCGACGGAACAGACCGCCGAGAGCGGCAAAACCGATGCCAGCAAACAAACCGGCGAACAGCATGCAACCGTTGCCGAAGCCCCGCACGTCGCACAGGCCGCCGCCATTTATGCCGCCGGCCTGATCGGCAAATCCGGCAATGAGAACGTCAAAAGCAATACCGGCGATGCCATGCAGCAGGCGCAAAAAGGCGTTGATGTGGTGCAAAACACGCCTGCCCAGCTTGCCGCCGCGGTGAATCAGAAAGGTCAGCAGGCAACACATAATAATACTGCCGGCAAAGCCGCCGGCCAGAATACGGATGCAAAAGGTGGTGAACAGAAAGCCGCCGCGAGCGAACAAAAAGGTGTGACCCCGGCAATGCAGGCACAGGCCCAGCAGTTGTCCAAGGCCATCGGCGGCGACAACCGCATCAATATCAACGTCAATGTCAGAAACGATCAAAATCAGCTGACCATGAAAACCTCGCTGACCGACAGCAGCACGCTTGTACTCGCACAGGACTCAGCCAAAAGCTCGCAGCCGGCTACGGCCAATCAGCCCGCCCAGCAGCAGGGTCCGAACACGCAGCAAATTCAGCAAGCACAGTTGGCCGCTTCACAGCAGACACAGGCCTCGCAGCAGGCGAATGTACAGAACGGTCCGCAAGGTGCAGCCACGGCCAATAGCGCAGCCGGCACCCAGCAGATCGGTGCCCTTCAGTCAGGTACCGGCAATGCCCAGCATGCCGGCGGCAATGAAGCCCTGAACAACACCACACAATCCGCCGGCGCCGCGCAACAGTCGCAGCAAACCCAGCAGACCCGTGAAGCAGCACCGCAGCAGCAAGCACAACACTTGCAGCGCAGCACACTGCCGGGTTCGGTGACCGAACAGATTTCGATCAAGATCAGCAAAGCCCTGGAAGCAGGTACGGACAAGATTTCGATCCAGTTGCGCCCGGCTGAACTTGGCCGCGTCGACGTCAAAATGGAAATGACCCATGACGGTCGCATCATGACCGTGGTTTCGGCAGAGAAACAGGACACGCTTGATCTGTTGAAGCGCGATTCATCGGAACTGCAGCGCGCACTGGCTGATGCCGGACTGCAAAGCGGCGACATGCAATTCAACCTGAAGGGTCAGGAAAGACAATCCGCCGAAGCGGACGGCAACGACAAGAACGGTGCCGCCGGCAAACTCGCGGAAGCAGAAATCGAAGACAACACCGATGGTCCGATCATGACCGCCTGGGAAAGCGGCATCTTCGCCAACGGCAGATTGGATATGCGCGCCTAAGCGCAGCGCAACGAATTGAATTAGGGAGCTAGGCAAATGGCAATCATCAGTGGTTCATCAGACACGACATCGACAGCTACGTCAGGGACCGCGTCGTCAACGGCGAAAAGCAAACTTGATGACGATCTCAATCAGTTCCTGACCCTGTTGACGACCCAGCTCAAGAACCAGGATCCGCTTGATCCGATGGACAGCACCGAGTTCACCTCGCAGCTGGTCCAGTTCGCCAGTGTCGAACAACAGATTTACCAGAACTCGAACCTCGAAAAGCTGGTCTCGCTCCAGGAAACCAACCAGGTCTCTTCTCTGGTCGGCTTCATCGGCAAACAGATCGAGGTCACCGGTCAGGAATTCCCGCTGGAAAACAGCGCCGCAGAATTCACCTACACGATGCCGACCGGCGCCAAATCGGCGAGCATCATCATTCGCGATTCAAACGGTCTTTCCGTCTACGAACAGTCCGCCGATCTGGATCCGGGTCAGCACACGTTCAAATGGGATGGGTCGACCAGCAATGGGGGATCCGCGGCTGATGGCTCTTACACCGCCGTCGTCACCGGCCTCGATCACCAGAGTAACATTCTGAAGATTTCGCAAACCGTCTTCGGACGGGTTACCGGGATCGGCCTCGATAACGGTGTCTCGACCCTGTTTATGGGCGACACCGAAGTACCGCAGACCAATGTGCTTTCCATCAAGGAAGCACCAAGTGCGAGCAACTGATTTTAGAAAGATTATCACGCGGCCGTTGCGGCCGATGATCTAAGGAGAAGACAAATGTCACTTTTTGGTGCACTGACCTCAGGCGTTTCCGGTCTTACCGCGCAATCAAGCGCAATTGGTGCGATTTCGGATAATATTACCAACGTTAACACGATTGGCTACAAGGGAACCCAGGTCGACTTCCAGACACTGGTCACGGTGCAAACATCCAGCACCTTCTATTCCGCTGGTGGTGTGCAGTCCAAACCCCGCCAGGATACCGGTATTCAGGGTCTTTTGCAGTCGTCGACATCGCAGACCGACATCGCGATTTCAGGCAGCGGTTTCTTCGTCGTCAACGAATCAAATTCACCGACGCTGTCGAACGAGTTCCTGTTTACGCGGGCCGGCTCGTTCTATCAGGATGATGAAGGGTTCCTTCGCAATACGTCCGGTTATTACCTGCAGGCATGGCCGACCACAGCTGCAGGTGTGGTGACGACCAACAACACCGCGCTGACGATCCCCAACCAGAACGTCATTTCGACCGACTTCCTGGCTTCAGTAAACCTGAACCGGGTTGGTGGTACGGCGACGGCCACCTCGACCATCGGCATCGGCGCCAACCTGCCATCAACCGACACGCAGGGTACGACGCATAAAACCGACGTGCAGTTCTTCGATACGCTGGGTAACGCCAACACCACCAGCTTGACGTACACAAAAGGCAATCGTGACAACCAGTGGGACGTTTCGATCACGCCGCCATCCGGCGTCAACGTCGTCACACTGTATTCCGACACCGCAGGCGCAACCGTTTACGAAAGCCGCGGACAATTGGAATTTACCGGCATGCCGGCCAACGATGCGACCATGACCATCACGCAAAACGGCACAACGATCACCTATCAGTTCGACACAACCGGTGCCGGCGTCGATACGGCAACGGTCAAACAGGTTGATATTTCGGCCTCTACAACTGTCGCGCAGGCGGTATCTGCACTGGTCACCAAGATCAAGGAAGCCGATACCAACTTTGCCGATTACGGCGGGTTCACGAACAACCGCATTGAGGTCAACCCGGGCTCTTCGACGGGGATTTATTTCACCGAAGACGGTTCTGGATCCATCACCATCAACCCGACGGGTCTGCTGACGTCGAGCGGTGCCAGAGCAACGCTACAGGAATCCAGCTACACCGTTGCCAAGACCGCAGCCGCCAACCGTGACTTCCATCAGTTCACTTTCGGTGGTCAGCCCGCCGATGGCGACAGTGTCGTGATCAACGGCATCACATACGAATTCGACAGTAACGCTTCAGTCGTACAAACAGCGACGTTGAGGCAGGTTGTTATCGGCGCCACGCTCAGCGCCTCGCTGACCAACCTTGAAACCGCAATCGAAACGGCGGATGCCAGTTTTGCCAGCGGTGCATCATCTATCAGGCTTCGTGTCAACAACAGCACGGCAGAACCGCCGAGTGCACTGAACGACACCCTGGTCATCAACACCCTGTCATCCGGATCGTTCAACGTCACCTTCAGCGCCGGTTTTACCAACCTGCCGACGGAACCGGACACGACCGCAACCTACACCGCCGCGACCGCCTACGCCGTCAACAAGAACCAGGCGATCACCTTTAACGCCGCCGGTCTGCCGACGTCGTTTGCCATCGCAGAAATGGAAATCCTCGGCTTCGCCAACGGTGCTGCGAACATGGATGACGATGCGTCGAACTCTGATCGTCTTACGCTCGATCTGGGTCGTGTCGGCGAGTCCAACGGCTTCACCCAGTTCGGTGCCGAGTTTACGCCAGGCTTCATTACCCAGAACGGTTCTCAGTTCGGGACACTGGCCGGGGTCACGATTGACGAAAGCGGCCTGATGACGGCGCTGTTCGACAACGGTGAAACCCGTCCGATCTACAAGATCCCGATTGCCACCTTCGTCAACGTCAACGGCCTGAATGCCCGGACCGGTAACGTCTGGAACCAGACCCAGGCATCGGGCGACAACACCCTCCGTGAAGCCAACAACGGCTCCGCCGGATCGATCACGCAGGCAGCACTGGAATCATCCACCGTCGATATCGGTATCGAATTCACCAAGATGATCGTTGTGCAGCGAGCCTATTCGGCAGCGACAAGGATCATCACCACGGCTGATGAAATGCTCGATGAACTGGTCCGTATCAAACGATAAGCCTTAACCCGACAACCTGATCCCGGGACACGGGAAACCCTTCTACAACCCACCGTCCCAACCCAAGGCCCCGGTACCGGACTGAATATCCGATACCGGGGCCATCCCATTTTGCGGACCCAAAAAGTTTCCCGCGCAACGCAATTGATCAGCGCCCCGATCAACGCCATGCTGAGCCGATGTCTGATCCTGAAAAAACTCTGGCCCGGGCCAACACCGATTTTGCCTGCGGTCGCTTCGCCGAAGCCGCCGCCGGATATCGCCGCGTCCTGCAAAGCCATCCGGACGTGGCCGAGCTTTATATCAACCTGGGTGCGGCCCTGCGTCAGGCCGGCGACGATACCGGGGCCGAAGCCGCCTATCGTGACGCTCTCGCCAGACAGCCGGACAGTGCG
>JANRAT010000172.1 GCA_030727885.1 Rhodospirillales bacterium
TAGACCGCACGATCAGCAATCTCCGCGATGGGTGGCGGGCAATTGCAGGGACCGGTTATGACCTGACAACGGCCATGGCGCGACCTGACTTGCCTGATTCCGATCTTGAGACGCTCCGCAAGCAGATGCTGGCCTGTCTCACCAACAAAGGCGGAGAGGTTTCTGCAAGGGCCGAAGCCGCCAAGCTGGGTCAGGTTTATCTGGCGCTAGATGAAACCGGTCGCAAACGTTTCCTTACCGTCCTTGCTCGGGAATTCGATACCGATCCTGCGCAGATTGATGCCGCCATTGATGCCGTGCAGTTGGCCGACGATGAAAATGATCGCCGCGATGCCGAATACCTGCTGCGCAAAGCACTGGAAGCGCCAAGAACCAAATTAATGACTCAGTTCAACGCCTTGCCTGACGGGGTCAAATTCCTGGTCGACATGCGCGCCGAACTTTTAAGATTCTCCAGAGAAGATCAGGCCCTGAAGGCTTTGGAGCGTGATTTGCGCGCGATACTGATTTCCTGGTTTGATATCGATTTTCTTGAGCTGAAACAAATATCCTGGGACATCACGCCCGCGACCATTCTTGAAAAGCTGATCGAATATGAAGCCGTACACGCCATTGCAGGCTGGGATGATCTTAAGAACCGGCTGGATTCCGACCGTCGCTGCTTTGCGTTTTTCCATCCGCGCATGCCCAACGAACCATTGATATTTGTCGAAGTTGCGTTGGTCCACGGCATTGCCGGCAACGTACAGGAACTGCTCGACGAACATGCGCCGACGCAGAATTCCGATGAAACCGATACAGCAATTTTCTATTCGATTTCCAATGCGCAGCAGGGGCTGGCCGGCATCAGTTTCGGTAACTTCCTGATCAAACGCGTTGTCAACGAACTGCGCGAGGAATTCGTCAATCTGAAAACTTTTTCCACGTTGTCGCCGATCCCGGGCTTCCGGAAATGGCTCAACGGCCTGTTTGCTGCCGGTGACCCAAAGATATTGCTGCCTGCCGAACGCAAGGCCATCAAGGAAATCAGCAAAAAGGAGACCGGCCTCAAAGGTGCCGTCAAGGAGCTGCTGCAAACCAGCGACTGGTATAAAGATCCTGTTGTCTCGGAAGCGCTGAAAGCACCTCTGATGCGGCTCTGCGCACGATATCTGGTCGAAGAAAAGCGCCGTGAAGGCCGCGCGGCTGACCCGGTTGCGAATTTCCATCTGTCCAACGGGGCAACCATCGAGCGCCTGAATTGGCTTGGAGACACATCAAAGAACGGCATCGAGCAGTCTGCCGGCATGATGGTCAACTACATGTATCATCTGGGTAAAATCGACGATAATCATGAAGCGTATCATTCGCGCGGCAAAGTCTCGAGTTCCAGCAGCGTTCGTGCCCTGCTGAAGGGCTAATTCCCGACAGTTTTGTCATAAATTCACGGGCAAACTTGCCATATCAGAGCCTGCCAATCCCAGGCGATTGACACTACAGGCGAAATAAGTAGAGTGTCGCACCGCTTCGGGGCGGGGCTGTCCTTGGAACCGCTATCCATTGAAAGCTCGGGCGGGCGTGGTGAAATTGGTAGACACGCAGGTTTTAGGTACCTGTGACGTAAGTCGTGGGGGTTCAAGTCCCTCCGCCCGCACCAGTTTTAGTACTAACCGTCCCGAATCTCATGGCGCGTACTGTTTCGCGCCCACGCAATGACGATAATGAATGAGTGTCTGGAAATCCCATGCAGGTAACTGAAATCAAATCCGAAGGTCTGAGTCGCGAATACAAGGTCGCGCTCCCGGCAAAAGAAATCGAAGAGAAGGTCGCGCATCGTCTCTCTGAAATTGCCAAAACTGCCAGCATGCCGGGCTTCCGTCCGGGCAAAGTACCGGCATCTCTGCTGCGCAAGCGCTATGGACCGTCCATCATGGGCGAAGTTCTCGAAAGCGCAGTGAGCAGTTCTGCCGAGCAGGCGATTGCCGAAAAAGGCGTCCGCCCGGTCAGCCGTCCGGAATTTGAAGTGACGTCTTTTGAAGACGGCAAGGATCTGGAATACACGATGTCCTTCGACATCCTGCCTGAAATCTCCATACCCGATTTCAGCAAGGTCAAAATCGAACGGATGGTTCCGAAGGTTGAGGAAAAAGACGTCGAAGAGACCCTCAAACGGATCGCTGATGCCAACAAGACGTCCGAACCGATTACCACCAAGCGTAAAACGAAATCCGGTGACATGGTGATCATCGACTTCGTCGGCAAAATCGACGGCGAAGCCTTTGCCGGTGGTGCCGCTGAGGGTTACAGCCTGGAACTCGGTTCCGGTAATTTCATTCCCGGTTTTGAAGACCAGCTGATCGGCGTTAACGCCGGTGACGCGGTTGAAGTCAAAGTTGCTTTCCCGGCTGAATACGGTGCTGAAGCGCTGGCCGGCAAGGATGCGGTTTTCGACGTCAAGGTCAACGAGATCCACGAAACAAAGCCGTCACCGATTGATGACGATCTGGCCAAGCTGGCGGGCGCTGAAAGCCTCGACAAGCTGCGTGAGATGGTCCGGGAAGAGCAGGGACGTGAGTTCAAGGAATATGGTCGTATGCTGGTCAAGCGCCGTTTGATGGATCAGCTCGCCGACCTGGTTGAATTTGATGTGCCCCCACGGTTGTCCGATCAGGAATACAACTCGATCATTCATCAGTGGCAGCACGAACAGCATGGTTCGGACGCCGCACATGCCGACCAGCATGATCATGAAGAAGCTCATGCCATCGAACCGGACAGCGAGCAGGTTGCGGAATTCCGCATGATCGCCAACCGTCGTGTTCGCCTTGGCCTGCTGCTGAACGAGATCGGCCGAGCCAACAACATCCAGATCGGCCAGGATGACCTCAACAAGGCCATGATCTCCGAAGCACGCAAGTATCCGGGCCAGGAACAACAGGTCATGGAATACTTCAAAAAGAATCCGCAGGCACTCGAACAGGCGGCTGCACCGATCTATGAAGACAAGATCATCGATTTCGTGCTCGAGATGGTCAAAGTCACCGACAAAACGGCAACGATGGAAGACCTGATCAAGGAAATCGAAGCCGAAAACGAAGCGCAGGAATCGAAATCCGACAAGGCCAAGCCGAAAAAGAAAGCGGCAGCCAAGGACTCCGATGGCGATAGCGACAAGAAAAAAGCCGCTCCTAAGAAAAAAGCCGCTGCCAAAAAAGACAAAGAGTGATTGATCCGCGAGCGGATCTCCTTCCTGCTCGCCCGGTTTGCTGATCCCGGAACCCTTGGTTTAATGCCTTCGGTTCCGGGAATCACTTATATACCCGGATAAAATCACATCGTCCTTGCATGCCGGAGCTTCGCAGACTATCTCGGAATGACACAAATGATGAGGAGAGACGCGGCATGTCTAACGCTATAGACACATACATGAATACGCTGGTGCCAATGGTTGTCGAAACGACCAACCGTGGCGAGCGCGCCTATGATATCTATTCCCGCCTTCTCAAAGAACGCATCGTTTTTCTGACCGGCGCCGTGCATGACGAAGTCGCCAGCCTGATCTGCGCCCAGCTTCTATTCCTGGAATCCGAAAATCCGGACAAGGACATCTCGTTCTATATCAACTCGCCGGGTGGCGTTGTGACCGCCGGATTGGCCATTTATGATACCATGCGTTACATCCGCCCGAACGTCTCAACGGTCTGCATTGGTCAGGCCGCTTCCATGGGTTCGTTGCTGCTGTGCGCCGGTGCCAAAGGCAAACGATTCGCGTTACCGAATTCCCGGGTCATGATTCACCAGCCTTCGGGCGGGGCACAGGGTCAGGCATCCGACATCGAAATTCAGGCCCGCGAAATCCTCAAATTGCGCGAACGACTGAACAACATGTATGTCGAGCACACCGGCAACAAGCTTGATAAAATCGAAAAGGCCGTCGACCGCGACACCTTTATGAGCGCCGATGAAGCCAAGGCTTTCGGGTTAATTGACGAGGTCGTTTTCGAACGTCCGAAGCCTGAAGGCGAAAAATAACGGCTGTTTTTCTTGCCTGCCGGGGTCCGGCAGGTGAAGGCCAGGACAGCACTGCCGGCCGGCCCATTTTATATTGGGGATTGTACGGCCCCAGTTACGGCGGTTAACATAACGAATCTGAGTTAGAGATCAGATCAAGGAGTCCAAATGAGCAGCAAATCCGGCAGCGGTGGCGACGCCAAGAACACACTTTACTGCTCGTTCTGTGGCAAGAGCCAACACGAAGTCCGCAAGCTGATCGCAGGTCCGACCGTATTCATCTGTGATGAATGCGTTGAGCTCTGCATGGACATCATTCGTGAAGAACACAAAACCAATCTGGTCAAATCTGGCGAAGGCGTCCCGACGCCGATGGATATATGCCAGGTACTTGATGATTACGTGATCGGTCAAAAGCGCGCCAAACGCGTGCTGTCTGTTGCCGTCCATAACCATTACAAGCGCCTGAGCCATTCCAGCAAAACCAATGACGTAGAATTGGCCAAGTCCAACATTCTGCTGATCGGTCCGACCGGTTGCGGCAAAACCCTGCTGGCACAGACCTTGGCGCGCATCCTGGATGTGCCGTTCACGATGGCTGATGCGACGACCCTGACCGAAGCCGGTTATGTCGGTGAAGACGTTGAAAACATCATTCTCAAACTTTTGCAGTCTGCCGATTATAATGTCGAGCGGGCGCAGCGCGGCATTGTCTATATCGACGAAGTCGACAAGATCAGCCGCAAATCCGATAACCCGTCGATCACCCGTGACGTTTCGGGCGAAGGTGTGCAGCAGGCGCTTCTGAAGATTATGGAAGGGACCGTTGCTTCGGTTCCGCCGCAAGGTGGCCGCAAGCATCCGCAGCAGGAATTCCTGCAGGTCGATACCACGAACATCCTGTTCATCTGTGGCGGTGCCTTTGCCGGCCTGGATAAAATCATTGCCGGTCGCGGTCGTGGCACCAACATCGGTTTCGGCGCGGATGTCCGTGGACCGGAAGATCGCCAGACCGGCGAAATTCTGGCCGAGGTCGAACCCGAAGATCTGCTGAAATTCGGCCTGATCCCGGAATTCGTCGGCCGGTTACCGGTTCTTGCGACCCTCGAAGATCTCGACGAGGAAGCACTGATCGAAATTCTGACCAAACCGAAAAACGCTCTGGTTAAACAGTACCAGCGGCTTTTCGAGATGGAAGATATTGCCCTGACGTTCCGCGAAGAGGCACTCGAATCGGTTGCCAAGAAAGCGGTATTACGCAAAACCGGGGCTCGTGGTTTGCGCTCCATCATGGAAAACATCCTGCTCGATACGATGTTTGATCTGCCCGGACTTGATGGGGTAGAGGAAATCGTGATCAACGAGGATACGGTCAACGATGGGGCTGCACCGATTTTCATC
>JANRAT010000173.1 GCA_030727885.1 Rhodospirillales bacterium
GATTATCCCCCTGCCGCCGGTTGCCGTTGCCATCTGGGCGCAGGAAACACACACAGGATTATTGAACCTCATCGATGTTCCGGCCTTGCCTGTGGTCATCGTCTGCGTCGTCTTCCTAGATCTGGCGATCTATGCCCAGCATGTGATTTTTCACAAGATACCGGTCCTGTGGCGGCTGCACCGCATGCATCACGCCGATACAGATATCGACGTCACAACCGGCATTCGCTTTCATCCGATCGAGATCATTCTGTCGCTGCTGATCAAGATCGCCCTGGTCTGGGCGCTGGGCATCCCGGCAGTGGCGGTGATCATCTTCGAAGTTGTTTTGAATGCATCGGCCATGTTCAATCATGCCAATCTGCGCTTGCTGCTACCGGTCGACCGAATATTGAGATTTCTGATCGTCACCCCGGACATGCACCGGGTACACCATTCATGGCGCCCGATTGAGACCGACAGCAATTACGGCTTCAGTCTTTCGATCTGGGACCGGGTTTTCAGAACCTACCGGGACCAGCCGGAGGACGGCCATGACGACATGACCATCGGCCTCAGCACGTTCCGGGAAGCGGAAAACCGCTCCCTGCCGGGTCTGTTGATGATTCCGTTCCGGAAATAATTTATTTGCCGTTCAATGCCTGCATCATCTGTGCGGTTTTCTGGTCGTCCTGATAGGCGCTTGCGGACAAGGCGCTGATCGCGCCGGCAATATCTTCGGCGGAACGATTCTGGCTCATCTTCACTTTGGTTTCGATGCGATCGACCGGCATTTCGAAGGCCACGATTCCCTTGATCTGGCGTTCCAGATGACCGTCCGGCAACCGCGCCGTCGACCAGTTTCCGGTCGTGTCGTTTTCAAACGCACCAACCAGTGTATCCAGAATCGCAATCGCCCCGACATCATCGGTGATCGCGCGGATCCTGCCGTGAAGGTGCACAGCGGCATAATTCCAGGTCGGCACCAGTGCCGGGTTGGTGTAGTAATTCGGCGAAATATATGCATGTGGCCCTGAGAAAACCGCCATCGACGTCGCCGTGCCGTCAAAGCGCTGGCTATGCGGATTGGCCTTGGCAACGTGACCGATGATCCGGCCCGGGCCATCGCCGCCTGCCAGCCAGAGCATCGGCAGGTGCGAGATATCCGGCATCGCACCCGGCGCATCACCCATCGTCATCAGGACCGCAAACGCGTTGTCACGAACGATGCTCTGCGCCAGCTTTTCATCATCGCCGGCAAAGTGCCTGGGGATGTACATGCTCTCAGTCTCCGTTCCGTCGTTGTTCGATCCGCTACATGACTTTATATATGAACCGATGGAGTGTCCTCATTAAGGATATTCCGGCGTAAGCGACAGAGCCTTTATCGCCATCGCTGACGGAACCACTTACGCCAACCCTGCGGAGGATCACATGAACGAAGAAGTTTTCAACATGCAGCTCAGGAAGTTCCTGAAAAATGTCGGCGTCACGTCGCAACGGGAAATTGAAAGCGCCGTCCGCGCCGCCGTCGCAAGCGGCAAGCTTACAGGCAACGAAACCATTCAGGCAAAAGTAACCCTGAGCATCGAAAGCCTCGGCCTCTCGACCGACATCAACGGTGCAATCGAGCTGGCATAACCGACCGCTCAACCTTCGTCATGAAAGAGAAGGTTGAGCCTGGCGGCTTTACTGTCTTTGCACCAGTGCCTTCTTGATTTCGGCAATCGCCCGCCCGGGGTTCAGGCCCTTCGGACAGGTGTTGGTGCAGTTCATGATCGTATGGCAGCGGAACAGCCGGTACGGATCATCGAGGTTATCGAGCCGCTTGCCGGTCGCTTCATCGCGTGAATCGGCAATCCAGCGATAGGCCTGCAACAGGATGGCCGGGCCCAGGTATCTGTCGCCGTTCCACCAGTAGCTCGGGCACGAGGTCTGGCAGCAGAAGCAGAGAATGCATTCCCACAGACCATCAAGCTTGTCGCGCTCTTCCGGACTCTGCAGCCGTTCCGTAGTCGGCGCCTGCGTGTCGGCCTGCAGCCAGGGTTCAATCGAGCGGTACTGCGCATACGGCACATTGAGATCAGGGACCAGATCCTTGATCACCGGCATGTGCGGCAGCGGATAGATTTTGACATCGCCCTTGATGTCGTCGATCGACATGGTACAGGCCAGCGTGTTGGTGCCGTCGATGTTGAAGGCGCACGAACCGCACACCCCTTCACGGCATGAACGACGGAATGTCAGGGTCGGATCGATTTCATTCTTGATCTTGATCAGCGCGTCCAGAACCATCGGACCGCATTTGTCGAGATCGACTTCATAGGTATCGAGACGCGGCGTTGCATCGCTGTCCGGATCCCAGCGATAAACCTTGAACGCTCTGATATTGGTGCCGCCCGAAGCCTTAAAGGTCTTGCCTTCGGTAATCTTCGAGTTGGCCGGCAGTGTGAATTCAACCATGTCTCAACCCTTCCTCAGTAGACCCGTGCCTTGGGCACAATATATTCAACTTCATCCGTCAGCGTGTAATCGTGAACCGGCCGGTAGCTGAGCTTGCAGCCGCCGTCCTCATCGATCCAAGCCAGGGAATGCTTCATCCATTCCTTGTCGTCGCGATCCGGATGATCTTCGTGAGCATGCGCGCCGCGGCTTTCGTGACGGGCTTCGGCGCAATACATGGTCGAGACCGCATTCGGCACCAGATTTGTCAGTTCCAGCGATTCCACCAGATCGGAATTCCAGATCAGCGAGCGGTCATGCACCTTGATGTCGGTCATCTTGGCGGTCACGGCATCAAGCTTCTCAACGCCTTCCTTGAGCACTTCGGCGGTCCGGAACACGGCCGCGTTGTTCTGCATGACGCGCTGAAGCTCGTCGCGGATGACGGCGGTCGGGATCGAGCCGCTGGCATGGCGAACCTTGTCGAAGCGGGCAATTGCCTTGTCGGCAGAGGCCGTATTAAGCGGTGGCAGGGTTGCCCCCGGCTTGACGATCTCGGCAGCACGGATCGCCGCAGCACGGCCGAACACGACCAGATCCAGCAGCGAATTGGTACCGAGACGGTTGGCGCCGTGCACCGAGGCCGACGCACATTCGCCGATCGCCATGATGCCCGGATTGACGTTATCGGGATTATCCGCTGTCGGCATGATGACTTCGCCACGGTAGTTGGTCGGCACGCCGCCCATGTTGTAGTGCACCGTCGGCAGAACCGGGATCGGGTCCTTGGTGGCATCGATGCCGGAGAAAATACGTGCTGTCTCGGTAATCCCCGGCAGACGCTTGTTCAGAACGTCGCCGCCCAGATGTTCGAGATGCAGATGGATATGGTCAGACATGTCGCCGACACCGCGGCCTTCGCGAATTTCCACGGTCATGGCCCGCGACACGACGTCGCGGCTGGCCAGATCCTTGGCAGTCGGTGCATAGCGTTCCATGAAACGCTCACCCTTCGAGTTGGTGAGATAGCCGCCTTCACCGCGTGCCCCTTCGGTGATCAGACAGCCGGCGCCATAAATACCGGTCGGATGGAACTGCACGAATTCCTGATCCTGCAGCGGAATGCCGGCCCGTGCCGCCATCGCGTTGCCGTCACCGGTGCAGGTGTGGGCAGAGGTCGCCGAGAAATACGCCCGACCGTAACCACCGGTCGCCAGCACAGTCATATGTGCCTGGAAGCGGTGAATTTTGCCGTCGTCCAGATTCCATGCAACGACACCCTGACAGGCGCCTTCGCTGTCCATGATCAGATCGATGGCGAAATATTCGACGAAGAATTCAGCGTCGTTCTTCAGGGACTGCTGATACAGCGTGTGCAGGATCGCGTGACCGGTCCGGTCGGCAGCGGCGCAGGCGCGCTGCACCGGCTTTTCGCCGAAGTTGGCCATGTGGCCCCCAAATGGGCGCTGATAGATCTTGCCTTCATCGGTTCTGGAAAACGGCACGCCAAAGTGCTCAAGCTCATAGATTGCCGGCACCGCTTCGCGACACATGTATTCGATGGCGTCCTGATCGCCGAGCCAGTCGGCACCCTTGACGGTGTCGTACATGTGCCATTTCCAGTTATCCTCGGCCATGTTGCCGAGCGAGGCACTGATGCCGCCCTGTGCCGCAACGGTGTGCGAACGGGTCGGGAAAACCTTGGTGATGCACGCCGTCTTGAGGCCAGCCGCTGCCATCCCCAAAGTTGCACGCAGACCGGCCCCGCCGGCGCCGACAACAATGACGTCGTATTTGTGATCAACGATCTCGTAGGATTGAGGCATACTCGGACTAGCTCCCGAAGGTCAGGCGAATAACGGCAAAAATGGCGCACGCACCGATAAGATAAACAGCAAATTTGGTGACGATCAGCGTTGTCAGCTTGGCCGCCTCACCGTGGATGTAATCCTCGATAATGACCTGCAGGCCAAGCATCGCATGATGAAACATCGTCAGGATCAGTAAAATCAGCAGGGCCGGATTGTAGTGTGCACCGACCCAGGCTTTGAAGGTGGCCAGATCGGCGCTGACGGCCGTCGATGCCGCAAGCACGAACCAGATCACCAGCGGCACCAGGGCAATGCCACTGATGCGCTGCACCCAGAAATGATGTACGCCGCCATGCGACGCGCCGAGACCGCGAACGCGACCGAGCTGTGAACGGAATTCCATGATCAGCTCCCCACCGAATAGGCCAGACAGAATGTGCCCAGCGTCAGGACAGCCGCAGTGATCAAAACAGCAACCCCGCTTTTCTTTACCTGGTCCATCTCAAAGCCCCAACCAATGTCCCAGGCGATGTGCCGGATTCCGTTGGCCAGATGATACCACAGCGAAAACACCACGCCGAACAGGACCAGCCTGCCGAACCATGAACCAAGCACCGCCTGCGCGGTGGCAAAAACGTCCGGCCCGTAGGTTGCCGCAGTCAGAAGATAGGCCAGCAAAACCGCGCCGAAGCACAAGGCAACGCCCGTAATCCGGTGCAAGATCGACAACATCGATGTGATCTGCGGTTTATAAACCTGCAAGTGAGGAGAAAGCGGGCGATTTCGGGTCGTCATCATGAAATGCCTTTCGTTCGGCGGGGCAAGCTTCTTCGCGTTATCAACCTGTATTTAAGTGGTACTCGGCGGCTTCCAGCAAGTCAACTTTTCATAGTGCGTTGCAGCATACAAAACACATCAAATTCCATCCGAAACTGAATACCCGCACTGATCCGGGACTTTCAGAGCCGATTGTGGAAAACCTGTGGATAGATTGGGGACAACAGCAAAGGTTTTGCACAGGAAACGTACTTTACCCCCAGCTTTCTCCGTAGCGGTGGGCAACGGAACAGCGCATTGTTAATCCGCACACGAGGACATCGTCGCGGTTCTTGCCGGTTCGCCGGCAGTTCCGGTCGTGGCAGTTGCGGGGG
>JANRAT010000174.1 GCA_030727885.1 Rhodospirillales bacterium
GTATTGCAGTAATCCCGAGGCCCCCGAGAAGGCCGGTCCGGCAACCGCTTCGGCCAGACCTTCGACCGGGCGCGGACTGGCTGTCCGCACATGATGGGCAAAGGTCTGTGAGGCCATTTCGGAAATGCCGGTCAATTGCGAGGTTCCGCCTGTCAGCACCACCCTTCCGGCAAGCTGGGCGAACCCGGCCTTTTCGAGCCGCTCACGCGCCAGATCGAGGATCTCCTCTACCCGGGGCCGGATGATCCCGACCAGCATCGAGCGCGGCACCTGAATGGTCCCGGTTTCGTCGTCCTCGCCAACCAGCGGCACCTGAATAACCTCACCGTCGTCAGAAGCAGACGGCAGGCAGGTGCCATAAAGATTTTTCATCCGCTCGGCGTGACCGAACGGCGTCGACAGACCGCGCGCGATATCATTGGTGATATGATTGCCGCCGACCGGAATGATGTCGGTGTGCACAAGCTCGCCGTCAAAGAACAAGGCAATGCCGGTGGTGCCGCCGCCGATATCGATGCACGCCGCACCCATTTTTTTCTCGTCTTCGACCAGACAGGCAAGCGCCGAAGCAAACGGCGATACGACCATCGCATCAACATCCAGATGACATCTCTCGACAACCGCCTGCAGATTCCGCAAAGGTGCCGAAGCGGCTGTCACCACATGCACGTTGACGCCCAGCACCTGACCGAACATGCCGATCGGGTCACGCACGCCGCGATTGCCGTCAACGGAGAATCCGACCGGTAACTTGTGGATGATCTCGCGATCGTCGGGCATATCCTTGAGCAACACCGCCGGGTCCATCAGACGGCGCATGTCCTGTTCATTGATTCCGTGGCCACCGATGGAAACCTCGCAGGCAACCAGTCTGGATTGCGGCTTGCCGGCCGAGATGTTGATCACGACCCGGTCAATGTTATCGCCGGCCATCTGCTCGGCTCTCTCGACAGCGGCGCGAATGGCATGTTCGGCGGCATCCATATCAACAATCACGCCATTGCGGATACCGTGCGACTGATGCGTGCCGATGCCGACGACGCGAGGGCCAGGGGCACCATAAGGGCCGCGCTCGACGTTCGGCTTGGCGATCAGGCAGCAGATTTTGGTCGTGCCGATATCCAGCACGGCAACAAATCCCGATCTCGGTTTCAACGATGAGCCATTTCTTTTCATTCTTGTCGGTTCCTGCTTTTCGTTCCCGTCATGCCGCTCACTCAGGTTTCCTGGCCGGAGCCCTTGGGCCCGGTCTTGACGATCAGCCGATCCGGTATCCGCAGATCGAGGACGGTTACATTCTTGTCGAGGACTTGATGGTTCTTGTGATAGGTCGCGAGGCGCGCCCAGGCACCCTGTGCATCGTCCTCCGGCAGCCTGACGTCGATGTCGCCTTTGAGATGCACATTCCAGCGCCGTCCACCGACCCACGTCGCTGCCTTGACCTGCGCCATCAGGACCGGCTCGGTGCCGATCAGCGCGATCAGGGCTGACGCCTGCGTTTCAGCACCGTCGCCAACGACCACCAGCAGATCGCCATAAGCTTCAAGATTGTCGCTGAGTATGACTTTTCCCTCGGCGTCGATCAGATGCAGTTTTTTGTCCTGCTGCCACAGGGCCAGCGGTTCGCGCTCGACGATGCTGACGAGAATGGTGTCGGGCAACATGCGCTCGACGGTCGAGGCGCGGACCCACGGCAAAGTTTCCAGTCGCTTCTTCGCGTCGAGAATATCAAACGCCAGGATCGGTGCGCCGCGTGAAATATTCAGTGCCTTGATCAACACGTCGCGGTCCGTCTGCTGACGCCCCGAAACCATCACTTCCTGAACCCTGAAGCCCATGGATGCGGTCAGCGAAATGCCGGACCAGCGCGCCTTTTCATAAGCACGCTCGGCAGCCCCGGTAGAGACCGCCCACCAGCCACCACCGGCAACGGTCCCCATGATCACAGCCGCCAGCAGCGGTATGAACCGGCTTTGACGCCAAAGCGGGCGGACACGCGGACGCGGCTGCGGGCGCGCGTTCTGCCGCTCCGTCTTTGCCTTGTTCTTGCGCGCAAACATCATGCATCGCACTCCGCGTTATCGACCATCCAGGTCACCAGTTCGGGGAAGGATATCCCGACAAACTCAGCTTGCTCGGGCACCAGAGACGTCGCCGTCATGCCGGGTTGGGTGTTTACTTCCAGGATATACAATGTCTTGCCGTCATATCTGAAGTCAGCCCTGGAAACGCCCCGGCAACCAAGAGTGCGATGTGCAAGCAGTGCATAGTCGAGACAGGCATCGAAAATCTCCTGGTTTACGTCGGCGGGAATCGTGTGCTTCGAACCCCCGGTCTTATATTTAGCGTCGTAATCGTAAAAATTTCGTTCCGTTGTGATATCTGTGACAGATAAAGCGCGATCGCCCATCACCGCGACGGTGAATTCCCGACCTTCGATGAACTCTTCAACCATCACCCGATCACCGTGTGGCCAGCCTGTGCCCTCGAAGCTGTGCGCATTGTCACCGACCCTGACGATATGCACGCCGACGCTGGAACCTTCATTGCAGGGTTTGATGACATAAGGTCTGGGCATCGGATCGGCGGCGCGTATTTCCGCTTCGGTGGCGACGATGTGCTTCGCCACCGGAATCCCGGCGGCTTCAAACATGCGTTTCGCCGTCGGCTTGTCCATCGCCATGGACGAGGCCATCAGTCCGGAATGGGTATAGGGAATGCCCAGTATATTCAGCAGGCCCTGCACGCATCCGTCTTCGCCGAAGCGGCCATGCAAGGCGTTGAATACCGCATCAGGCTTCGGATACAGCCGGGTGATCAGGGCTCCCATATCGCGCTGCACGTCAATCGGCGTGACGTCAAAGCCGGCCTGCTTCAGGGCTTTGGTACAGGCCGCACCGGTTGCCAGCGAAACCTCGCGCTCGGCTGACCAGCCGCCCATCAATACAGCTACGTGTCTTGTCATGAGCGCATTCCCTTCATTGCAGATTGAGCAGCCACACCCAGGCGACGAATTTCCCAGTGCAGTTCGACGCCAGACGTTTCCAGCACGCGTCGGCGCACCTCTTCACCGAGCTGTTCCAGTTCGGAAGCCGTGGCGTCGGCGACATTGATCATGAAATTGCAGTGCGCCTCGGAGACCTGGGCCCCACCGATCCTGAGACCGCGGCAACCGGCGGCGTCGATCAGCTCCCACGCCTTGTAGCCGCTTGGATTCGCAAAAGTTGAGCCGCCGGTCTTTTCGCGCACCGGCTGGGTTGCCTCGCGTTTTTGCTGAATATCTTTGATTCGCGCCAGAATTTCCGGGACATCGCCTGGCTCGGCACTGAACACCGCACTGGTAAAGATCAGATCTGCCGGCACCGCGACCTTGCGATAGCCGAAGCCCATCGCTTCGGCGTGCAGCGTGTGCATGTTGCCGAGCCGATCCACAGCCGTTGCCGTTTCGAATACGTCGCCGATTTCCGCGCCATATGCGCCGGCATTCATCCGCAGCGCGCCGCCGATGGTGCCCGGAATGCCGATCATGAACTCAAGACCCGCCAGCCCCGCTTCGGCAGCGCGTCTGGCAACATTCATGTCGGCAGCAGCGGCACCGGCATGGATACGATTACCCTCAACCTCGATACCGGCAAAAGCCTTGCCGAGGCGTATCACGACGCCCGGAATGCCGCCATCACGGATCAGGATATTCGACGTGCCACCGATCATGGTGATGTCGATGTCCGCCGGACAGGCCGCAAGAAACGCCCGCAGATCGTCGAGATCAGCCGGCTCAAACAGCACTTCAGCCGGTCCACCGACACGGAACCATGTATACCGCGCCAACGGCTCGTCAGCACGGATTCGCCCGCGCACCACGGGCATGTGTTCAATCAGATGAGACACGGTGCGATCAGCTGCCATCATTTGCAGCCTCCCGCGATTGTGCGCGCAACGCGCTGAGTTGGTCCGGCAGTGCATTGGCCCAGGCGGAAATGCTTCCGGCACCAAGGCAAACCACGAAATCGCCGCTGCCGGCCATCTCGCTGATGGTGCCGGCCAGCGCGTCAGGGCCTTCAAGGGCAATCACCGTGCGATGACCGCGCTCGCGCAGACCGGCAACCAGTGCCGCCTGGTCAATCCCTGCAATCGGCGCCTCGCCGGCCGGATAGACATCGGTAACGATCACCGCGTCAGCGTCGTTGAAGCAGGCACAGAAGTCCTCGAACAGATCGCGCAGCCGGGTATAGCGATGCGGCTGCACGACGGCGATGACGTGATCCTTGGTCACACCGCGGGCCGCTTTCAGGACCGCCGCAATCTCGACCGGATGGTGTCCGTAATCATCAATGATGGTGATGCCGTCGACGATGCCGGTCTGCGTGAAGCGACGCTTGACCCCTTTGAACTCCGAAAACGTCTTGTTCAGGACCGCATCAGACAGGCCCATCTCGGATGCAATAGAGACCGCTGCCAGTGCGTTCAGCACGTTGTGTGATCCGTACATGGCAAGCTTCAGACCCTTGATCACCCGGCTCTCACCGGTCTTGCGATTTGAAATGATCACATCGAAGGTTGTTCCGCCGGTTACGCTCGCGACATTCTCGGCGCGCACGTCGGCCTGCGGGCTGAAGCCGTAGGTAATGATGCGGCGATCCGAAACGCGCGGGATCATCGCCTGCACTTCGGCATGATCGATGCAGAGTGCCGCAAAGCCATAGAACGGAATGTTCTCGACAAAATCGACGAAGGCTTTTCTGAGGTTGTCGAAGGTTCCGTAATGATCCAGATGCTCGGGATCGATATTGGTGACAACGGCAATGGCGGCGGGCAATTTCAGGAAGGTGCCGTCGGACTCGTCAGCCTCGCAGACCATCCATTCGCCATCGCCCAACCGCGCATTGCTGCCCCAGGCATTGATGATGCCGCCATTGATCACGGTCGGATCCATGTCGGCGGCTTCCAGCATCGCCGCAATCAGCGATGTCGTCGTTGTTTTGCCGTGCGTGCCGCCGATGGCAATGGACCATTTCAGGCGCATCAGCTCGCCCAGCATCTCGGCGCGCCGGACCACAGGAATCAGTTTTTCGCGGGCAGCCTGGACTTCCGGATTGCCGCTTTTGACCGCCGAAGAAATCACGATCACCGACGCATCGGTGATGTTTTCCGCGGCATGGCCGATATCGACGTGAATGCCGAGATCGCGCAGCCGTTTGACGTTGGCGCTTTCGGCAATGTCCGAGCCCTGCACCTCATAGCCCAGGTTATGCAGGATTTCGGCGATGCCGCTCATACCAATGCCGCCGATGCCGACGAAATGCAGGGTGCCGATGTTTAACGGGATAGATCTCATGCTGCGGCCCTTTTCGTATTGCCGTTCTCGTTTTTCAAT
>JANRAT010000175.1 GCA_030727885.1 Rhodospirillales bacterium
TCAGCGCATCGTCGCGATAGCGGAACTGCTGGGCAAAATCCTGCATGTTGAAGTTTGCGATATGATCGGTCAGGGCGGCCTTCAGCTGGCTGCCGTCCTTGTCATCGTCAACCGGTGCCGGGCCGGCCAGATCATTGTCCTTGAAATAGGCATAATCGGGAATCAGATCGCGGCGGTCGAAATCCAGCGCATCGGCGAGCTGGCCGTAATTGCGGGTGACACAGGTCAGCAGCACGCCGCCCGGATACAGATGGTTCGACCAGGTATCCCAGACCGCAAACAGCGGGGCCACGGCCTTGACGCTGGGATGGCAGGTCGAGGCCAGAAAGCACGATGCTGCGCCCGGATATGAAATCCCCGTCGCACCAATATTGCCGTCACACCAGGACTGCTTGGTCACCCAGTCGACCGTATCGTGGTGATCGAGACGCTCGGCCGGTGAGCGGAATCCGTCTCGGCTGCCAAAACTGGCCCCTGATCCGCGGACATCGACGCAGACCAGCGCATAGCCGCGCTTGACGAAATTATCGCGATAAAAGCCGATGGTCGGGCAGGCATCGATGCCCTTGCGATGCCCTTTGCGGAGCGCAAAGCGGCGGTAATAGGGGGTAAAGATGCAGATTGTCGGATACGGCTTGTCCTCTGCCTTGGTGCCCGGCAAATGCACGTCAACAGCCAGTTTGACGCCATCGCGCATGGTTACGTATTGCGACGAGAGGCGCTCACCTTTGTAGCCCGTGCCCAATGTGCGCACATAGTCCCTGGGCGCAACTTTCCAACCTGACTGAGTTTTGCTGTCTGTCATCTTTGTTCCCCTGATTTTCATGCTCGGGTCTTGCCGAATGGCATTTGATGATAGAACCTTATTCCAAAGTCCTATTGGGAGACAATGAAATGAACAACGTACATGCGTTGAAACTGCCATCCGTGCGCAATCAGGTTTCTGAAGAAGAGTGGCAAATGCGCGTCGATCTGGCCGCCTGCTATCGTCTTGTCGCACATTATGGCTGGGATGACCTGCTGTTTACCCACAATTCGGCACGCGTTCCCGGTGACGAAAACCATTTTCTGATCAATCCCCTTGGCCTCAAATTCGAGGAGATCACCGCGTCTTCGCTGATCAAGATCGATTGCGACGGCAACAAGCTGATGGACAGCCCCTACGGCTACATCAAAGCCGGCTTCACCATTCATTCGGCAATCCACATGAACCGCCACGATGCGGTCTGCGTGATGCACACCCATACCATGGAAGGGATGGCCGTTTCGGCACAGAAAAACGGGCTTTTGATGCTTAATCAGAAATCCATGTGCTTCTATAACCGCGTCGCCTACCACGATTATGAAGGCATTGCCGACAATCTGGATGAGCGCGACCGTCTGGCCGCCGACCTTGGCGACCTGAACGCCATGATCCTCTGGAACCATGGCCTGATGACCGTCGGTGACAGCGTCGGCAGCGCATTCATTCTGCACAAACGACTGAATGATGCCTGCCAGTTGCAGCTGATGGCGCAGTCCGGAGGTGGCGAATTGCGCTTCCCGTCCGAAACCGTATGCGAACATACGGCCCAGCAGTTCGAGGCGTCCTACTCCAGAGGTGAAAGTGCCAAAATGCAGTGGGAAGCCCTGAAACGTATGCTGGATCGCATGGACCCGAGCTACGACGCATAACAACCCTTAAACATCATACTACAAAACAGGAGTAAGCCGGTCATGGCCAATGGAATGGTATGCGCCCCGCAACCTGAAGCCGTCGAAGCAGGCGCGATGGTCCTCAAAGCCGGTGGCAACGCCATCGATGCCGCGATTGCCACCGCATTGGTCCAGACCGCCGTTGACCCCTTCATGTCCGGTATCGCCGGGTTCGGTGAACTGCATGTGGTGATGCCGAAAGCCGGTGTTCACCAGTGTCTGCAGTTCCATGCCCGGGCCCCCGGCGCCGTGACCCCTGACATGTGGCAAGACAAGCTGATCGCCGAATGCGAAGACGGCTTCGGCTTTATCCTTGAAGGCCGTATCAACGAAATCGGCTACCAGTCCATCGCCACCCCGCAAAGCCTGCGCGCCTACGATACGGCACTCAAGAAATGGGGCACCATGAGCCTTGGCGAGCTGATCCAGCCGGCCATCGGCTATCTGGAAAACGGCTGGATGATCCGCCCGCACGTGCGCCGCTTCTGGGAACAGGAAGAGCCCGGCGGTCGTGTCGGCCACCTTGAATATCTGCGCGGCTCTCCGGCGACGGCGAAAATCTATCTGAATGCCGACGGCTCGATGAAGCCGATGGGCGGCATAATCAAGAATCCCGACATGGCCAAGACCTACCGCCGCATCGCCGAAGCCGGTGCCGACGATTTTTACGAAGGCGAACTGGCCGCTAAAATTGTTGCCGACATGGAGGCCAACGGCGGACTGATTTCTGCCGAGGATCTGAAAACGACCATGCCGCAGGACGCCGATGTGCTGTGGACCGATTACCGGGGTTATCAGGTTGCCTCGAGCCCGCCGCCGGGTGGTGGCATCATGGTCCTGCAGATGCTGAATATTCTCGAGAATTTTGATCTCAAGGCGATGGGCCACAATTCGCCCGAATACATCCGCACCGTCGCCGAGGCGATGAAAATATCCACCGTCGACAAGGACAACCATGTCGGCGATCCCCGTTTCGTTGACGTGCCGGTCGAACATTTGCTGTCCAAGGACTACGCCAAAGAGTTGGCCGACAGGATCAAGTCCGGCGTCAAAACCCACGTCCCGCGCCTGCAGAAAGGCGAGGACCAGAAAGAAACCACGCAGCTCTGCACGGTCGACAATCAGGGCAACTGTGTCTCGATGACACACTCGCTGGGCATGCCGTCGGGTGTGACGACAGAAGGTCTTGGCTTCGTCTACAACGGTTGCATGGGTGTTTTCGATCCGCGTCCGGGCCGCACCGGCTCGCTGGCGCCGGGCAAGTCGCGCTTCTCGTCGATGGCGCCAACCGTCGTCTTCAAGAACGGCAAGCCGATGCTGCTGATCGGCGCACCGGGCGGCACCTACATCGCCATGGGCGTGCTGCAGGGCATCCTCAACGTGCTCGATTTCAACATGGACGCACAGCAGGCGGTGTCTGCCCCCCGGTTCTCGGCGACCAGCGACATCATCGAGATCGTCAACCGAATCCCGCGCTTTGTGCAGGCCGAGCTTGAAGCCGACGGCTATAAATTCCGCCGTTACGCGCTGAATTTCCACTTTGCCGGCGTGCACGCGATCCGCATCACCGAGAACGGCCTCGACGGCGGCGCCGATCCCGGCCGCGACGGCATGGCGATGGCTGTTTAACGTTCAACCGGCCCCTCTTTCAGTTGCTGAGAGAGGGGCTTTTGAACACTATTTACCTTCGCCAACGCCCGGATTAAGTATGGCGCTCAATCCCGACTTTTTTCCCAGGAAAGCCCCGATCCATGAGCAATACCCTCAAATGCATTTCCCCCATTGACGGCTCGGTTTTTGCCGAACGGCCGGTTGTGTCCAAAGACGATGCCTTCACAGCCGTTGGCCGGGCCAAAAAAGCCGGCAAGGACTGGGCAGCACGGCCAATCGCCGAGCGGATCAGGCTGGTCCGGGCCGGGGTCGCATGTCTGGGCGAGATGACCGACGAGGTTGTCCCCGAACTGGCGCACATGATGGGACGCCCGGTTCGTTACGGCGGCGAATTCCGGGGCGTTAACGAACGCGCGTCCTATATGGCCGATATCGCCGAGGAAACCCTGAAGCCGCTGGTCATCGAAGACAGTACCGCATTTCAGCGCCGCATCGAGCGCGAACCGGTCGGCGTCGTGCTGGTGATCGCGCCCTGGAACTATCCCTATATGACCGCGATCAACACCGTCGCGCCGGCACTGATTGCCGGCAACACCGTGATCCTCAAACATTCGACACAGACGCTGCTGGTCGGCGAGCGGATGGTTCAGGCCTTCACCAAAGCCGGCGTGCCTGCGGACGTGTTCCAGAATCTGTTTCTGAATCATGACACGACTGCAGCGCTGATTGCCGCCAAGTCCTTCGGCTTCGTCAATTTCACCGGCTCGGTCGGTGGCGGACGGGCCATCGAGCAGGCCGCCGCCGGCACCTTTACCGGGGTCGGCCTGGAACTCGGCGGCAAGGATCCGGGCTACGTCATGGAAGATGCCAATCTTGACGCCGCCGTGGATACCCTGATCGACGGCGCGATGTTCAATTCCGGCCAGTGCTGCTGCGGCATCGAGCGGATTTATGTGACCGCATCGCTGTTTGATGATTTCGTCAAGAAAGCGGTCGAAATCGTTTCCGGCTACAAACTCGGCAATCCGCTGGATCCGCAAACCACGCTCGGACCGATGGCCAACGTCCGCTTTGCCACAGAAGTCCGCAACCAGACCGCCGAAGCTTTGGCAATGGGCGCCAAGCCGCTGATTGATCCGGCGCTGTTCCCGCAGGACGACGGCGGCGCCTTTCTGATGCCGCAGATCCTGATCGGTGTGTCGCACGACATGCGCGTCATGCGCGACGAAAGCTTCGGCCCCGTCGTCGGCATCATGAAGGTCAAGGATGACGAAGAAGCCATCAGTCTGATGAACGACAGCGATTTCGGCCTGACCGCATCGCTGTGGACCCGGGATCTGGCCCGCGCCGCCGCCATCGGCAGACGCATCGAGACCGGCACCGTGTTCATGAACCGTGCTGATTATCTGGATCCGGGCCTGTGCTGGACCGGCTGCAAGGACACCGGTCGCGGTGCCGCGCTGTCATCGCTCGGCTATCTGAGCCTGACCCGGCCGAAGTCCTATCACCTGAAGATGCCGAGCTAAGCCCCTCTCCCCGGGGAGAGGGTGGCGCGAAGCGCCGGGTGAGGGGTGACGGTCAATCGAACTTCATCTTGAAGCCTTCGTGGCTGGCGGTGAAGCCGAGGTTTTCGTAAAAGCGGATTGCGTCCTTGCGGGATTTGTCCGATGTCAGCTGCACCAGTCGGGCGCCCTTCTCGCGGGCGCGTTCGATCATCTGCCTGAAGAACCACCTGCCGACACCCTTCCCTGTCAGTTCATCAGCGACGCGCACCCCTTCGATCATGGCGCGGGTCCCGGCGGTATGTGTGATGCCCGGGATAAAGGTCAGCTGCAGGACACCCTTAATCCGCGTGTCCGCACCTTCGATCACCCAAAGCTCGTTGTTGGGGTCGGCGTCAATCGCAGCAAAGGCTTTGTCATAGGCCGGATCACCGGGTCGTTCACGTTTGGCGCCGAGCGGGTCGTCGGCCAACAGCGCAACGATGGCGGCAACATCCTCTGCCCGGGCC
>JANRAT010000176.1 GCA_030727885.1 Rhodospirillales bacterium
TGGCGGCGCGGCGGGTGCCGGCGCAGCGGCCTTGGGCGCGGGTGCCGGAGCCGGTGCTGCAGCCTTGGCTTCAGCAGCAGGCGGCGGCGGTGATGCGGTTGCACCAGCGGCCCCTTCATCCAGTGTCGCCAGCAGGGCGCCGACACCAACGTCGGACCCTTCGGCAGCAATGATTTCCTTCAACGCCCCGGCAGTGGGTGCATTCACTTCAATCGTGACCTTGTCGGTTTCCAACTCGCAAACCGCCTCATCAAGGGCTACGGCATCGCCGGGCTTCTTGAACCATTTGGCGACGGTCGCTTCGGTCACGGATTCCCCAAGTGTCGGGACTTTGATTTCAACAGTCATGTGTCATTTCCTTGGTCATAGATCCTGGGGGGTCCGTTACGGGCGCTTGCGCCCGGATGCGGCTTTCGCAGGTGCTTTTTTTGTAACTGCTTTTTTCGTAGGGGCCTTTTTCGCTTTGGCCTTCGACGTCGCCGCCGGCTTCGCTGAACTCTTGACGGGTTTGGCCGGAACGATCGTGCCCTTCAGGCTATAGATCGTCAGCGCGTCATCGATCAACGCCGCCTGCTGGGCCACATGTTTTTTAGCCAGCCCGGTCGCCGGTGCCGCAGCCGCAGTGCGGCCGGTGTAGCGCACATAGGTGTCAGTACGTCCCATACGCCACAGATGGTCTTCCAGCGGCTCGCGGATATAGGTCCAGCTACCCATGTTGCGTGGTTCTTCCTGACACCAGACGATGCGGGCGTTCGGGAAACGGACCAGTTCCTTTTCAATGGCTTTTTCCGGATAGGGATAAAGCTGTTCGACGCGCAGGATGTAGACATCCTTCAGACCACGCTTGTCGCGTTCTTCGGCGATGTCGTAATAGACCTTACCGGAGCACATAATAACCTGCTTGATCTTGTCATCGGCGACAAAATCGCCTTCATCCCACAGCACCCGGTGGAAGCTGGTGCCTTCGGCCATTTCTTCAAGGCGCGAAACGGCACGCTTGTGGCGCAGCAGTGATTTCGGCGTCATCAGAACAAGTGGCTTGCGGAAATCGCGATGAATTTGCCGGCGCAGGACATGGAAATAATTTGCCGGTGTCGTACAGTTGCAGACCTGCATGTTGTCTTCGGCGCAAAGCTGCAGATACCGCTCAAGACGAGCCGAAGAATGCTCCGGCCCCTGACCTTCATAGCCATGCGGCAACAGCATCACCAGACCGCTCATGCGCAGCCATTTGGCTTCACCCGATGAAATGAACTGGTCAATGATGACCTGGGCACCGTTGGCAAAATCACCAAACTGTGCTTCCCACAGCACCAACATGCCGGGCTCGGCCAGCGAATAGCCGTATTCGAACCCGAGGACACCCGCTTCGGAAAGCGGGCTGTTCAGCACCTCGTAAGGGGCCTGACCGAATCGCAGATTGTTCAGCGGCACATGGCGGTTTTCATTCATCTGGTCGATCAGCACGGAATGACGCTGCGAGAATGTGCCGCGCTCGGAATCCTGACCGGACAAACGGACCGGATGACCTTCCAGAAGCAACGTGCCGAAGGCCAATGCTTCACCCGTTGCCCAGTCGATCCCTTCGCCGGTGTCGATCATTTTCTTTTTGGCTTCAAGCTGCCGGACGATCTTCGGATTCAAATGGAAATTATCAGGCGTCCGGGTCAGACCGGCACCCACTTCGAGCAGGCGGTCTTTCGGCACGCCGGTAACGCCCCGGCGATCTTCGCCGCTGGCTACCGACATTCCGGCCCAGGCACCGTCAAGCCAGTCGGCCTTGTTGGCCTTGTAGCCGGTCGCCACTTCGTAATCTTCTTCGAGGTGATTCTGGAAATCGGTCATTTCCTGATCGACCTCTTCCTGCGACATGACGCCTTCACGCACCAGCTTTTGGGCATAGATCTCGCGGGTCGTCGGATGTGCCGCGATCTTCTTGTACATCAGCGGCTGGGTGAACATCGGCTCATCACCTTCGTTATGGCCATGACGGCGATAACAGATCATGTCGATGACGACATCCTTCTTGAATTTCTGACGGTATTCGGTGGCGATCCGGGCGACATGGACGACCGCTTCGACATCATCCGCGTTGACGTGGAAAATCGGTGCGGCAACCGTCTTGGCGACATCCGAACAATACGGCGACGAGCGTGAATGCTTCGGATTGGTGGTGAAGCCGATCTGATTGTTGATGATGATGTGCACCGTGCCGCCGGTCTTGTAGCCGCGCAGGCTCGACAGATCGAGCGCTTCCGGTACCAGACCCTGGCCGGCGAACGCTGCATCGCCGTGCAAGAGCAACGCCATGACCTTTTCGCGCTGGCTGTCGTTTTTCTGACGCTGCTTGGCGCGAACCTTGCCCAGACAAACAGTGTTGACGCATTCGAGGTGCGACGGATTGGCGGTCAGCGACAGATGCACGGAACGACCGTCAAATACACGGTCCGACGATGAGCCCAGATGATATTTCACATCGCCCGAGCCGCCGACATCTTCCGGCTTGGAAGAGCCGCCCTGAAACTCGTGAAAGATCGCCTGAAACGGCTTCGACATGACGTTGGCCAGCACATTGAGACGGCCGCGATGGGCCATGCCGAGGACGATTTCCTCGACCCCAAGCTGCGAGCCGCGTTTGAAAATCTGTTCCATCGCCGGAACCAGACTTTCGCCACCATCAAGCCCGAAGCGTTTGGTGCCGGTAAATTTCTTGTCGAGGAATTTTTCAAATCCTTCGGTTTCGATCAGTCGGTTGAGGATTGCTTTCTTGCCGGTCACCGTAAAGTCCGGCTGATTGCGGATCCGTTCGATGCGTTCCTGAATCCACGACTTTTCATCGGGATCCTGAATGTGCATGAACTCAGTCCCGATCGACCCGCAGTAGGTCTTTTCCAGGACTTTCATGATTTCACGCAGGCTGGCCTGTTCAAGGCCGAGCACGTAATTGATGAAGATAGGACGATCCAGATCCTTGTCCTGGAAACCATAGGACATCGGATCAAGTTCCAGATTCTCGGTGCGTTCCTGCAGACCGAGCGGATCAAGCTTTGCCCGCAAGTGGCCACGGACCCGATAGGCGCGGATCAGCATCAAGGCACGAATACTGTCCAGCGTCGCTTCGCGGACATTGCGGCTGTTTGACATTTGCTGATTCTGAGGCTGATTGCCGGAAACCTGTTGTCCGGCGCTCATCTGTTCTGACATGGTTTCCAGCGCGCCCTGATCGAGGACACCTGAACTTGACGGGGCCCAGGAGGCGCCACGCCGGTCTGCCATCAAATCCTGCGCATCATCGGAAAGCGATGCGAAAAATTCCTGCCAGCTGTGATCTACCGAGTGCGGGTCATCCAGATAGCGTTCATACAATTCGGCAATATAAACCTGATTGCCGGAAAACAGAAATTGCGTCGGATCAAAACCGTCCATCTGACTAACGCCGCCTGGGCGTCTCCCTTTTTAAAACCGGCACGACGTCACATCGTGCCGGTTTGTTTTCTTTTTAACGTTTAAGTGCCTTGAGCATCGTCTGACCGATGCCTGCCGGACTGTCGGTAACGAAAATGCCCGCTGACTTCATGGCTTCGATCTTGTCACCGGCACCACCTTTGCCGCCGGAGATAATTGCCCCGGCATGACCCATGCGGCGTCCCGGCGGGGCGGTAAGCCCGGCAATAAAGCCGACAACCGGTTTCTTGATCTTGCTGTCTTTCAGCAGTTGCGCGCCGTCTTCCTCAGCCGAACCGCCGATCTCGCCGATCATGACGATGCTTTCGGTCTCGTCATCAGCGAGGAACAGCTCAAGACAATCGATGAAGTTGGTGCCGTTGACCGGATCACCACCGATACCGATACAGGTCGTCTGACCCAGTCCGACCGCCGTGGTTTGCGCCACAGCTTCGTATGTCAGCGTGCCTGAACGCGAAACGATGCCGACCGAACCCTTGCGGTGAATGTGTCCCGGCATGATACCGATCTTGCATTCTTCCGGCGTGATGATGCCAGGGCAGTTGGGACCGATCAGGCGGGTTTTCGAGGTCGACAGGGCGCGCTTAACCTTGACCATGTCGAGCACCGGAATGCCCTCGGTAATACAGACCGCCAGCTCAACGCCGGCATCAATCGCTTCGAGGATCGCGTCGGCAGCGAAGGGAGGCGGCACATAGATGACCGAAACATTTGCCTTGGTGACGCTGACAGCCTCGGCGACCGTATTGAAAACCGGCAGATCCAAGTGCTTGGTGCCGCCTTTGCCCGGGGTCACGCCACCAACCATTTTGGTGCCGTAGGCAATCGCCTGCTCGGAATGGAATGTTCCTTGCGCGCCGGTAAAGCCCTGACAGATAACCTTGGTGTTTTTATCAATAAGAACGGACATCAGGAGGCCTCCTTCACGGCTTTGACAATTTTCTCGGCGGCGTCGCTGAGATTATCCGCAGACGTGATGGCGAGGCCGCTTTCGGCCAGGATCTGCTTGCCTTTTTCAACGTTTGTACCTTCGAGGCGAACCACCAGAGGCACGGAGATATTGACTTCCTTGGCTGCCGCAACCACGCCGTCGGCGATCACGTCACAGCGCATGATACCGCCGAAGATGTTGACCAGAATGCCTTCGACGTTGGGATCGGCGAGAATGATCTTGAAGGCCGTGGTGACGCGTTCCTTGGTGGCACCGCCGCCGACATCCAGGAAGTTGGCCGGCGAGCTGCCGTACAGCTTGATGATATCCATGGTGGCCATGGCCAGGCCGGCACCGTTGACCATGCAGCCGATGGCACCGTCGAGCTTGATGTAGTTGAGTTCGTGCTTGGCAGCTTCCAGTTCGGCCGGATCTTCTTCGTCTTCGTCGCGCATTTCGGCAACATCGGGATGACGGTACAGCGCGTTGTCATCGAAGTTGACCTTGGCATCAAGCGCGATCACATCACCGGAACCGGTGACGACCAGCGGGTTGATTTCAACCATCGAGCAATCGAGATCATTGAACGCCTTGTACAGTGCCATGATGAACTTTGATGCCGATTTGATCTGTGCACCTTCAAGGCCGAGCGCAAAGGCCAGCTTGCGGGCATGGAACGGCATGATGCCGGTTGCAGGATCAACCGAGACCTTGATGATTTTTTCAGGCGTGTTGTGGGCGACTTCTTCGATTTCCATGCCGCCTTCGGTCGACGCCATAACAGTCAGCCGCGAGGTTTCACGATCAAGCAGCATGCCAAGATAAAGTTCGCGCGCGATGTCGCAGCCTTCTTCGATATAAAGGCGCTTCACTTCCTTGCCGGCAGGCCCGGTCTGTTTGGTGATCAGGAT